>CAJODX010000082.1:0-2382 GCA_905233295.1 uncultured Synergistales bacterium
AACAGTGCAACAGTAAAGACCAATGTGAAAAATTTTTTGTTCGACATAAAAATATCCTCCTTTGAAATTTCACGTAAACGAACAAATTCTTTTATTTCCGCAAAAAACGGAAAAACACAAAAACGCAGATTTTATTTACGTATTCATTAAGGAGGACGCTCTTCCCTGCTGTTATTATTGAACAAAAAAATTTGCGAGTGTCCAGTAGATTGGAACAGATAAAAAAAATTACTTAAAGAGGATAAAAAGACACAATAATAGATGTGATGTGATGTGATGTGATGTGATGTGATGTGATGTGATGTGATGTGATGTGATGTGATGTGATGTGACTATCATACATCAACATTTTATTTGTGTCAAGTCCTTTCGCGTTAATTTTTTCATTAATTTTATTTTTTAATTATATAACAAAAAATTTAGGGTGCAAACAACATATCGCTTAAAAATCAGTTGACAGCATTTGCCGAAAAAAAACTTGGGAAAAATTTTTTTCATAACTCGCAAAAAGATCTCCGTTTTGAAACGGAAGATGAATTGCATTTCGTGTATAATAACACACAAGGAGAGAAAAATATCTTAAAAGGCATAGTCAAATTTGCAGAATTTTTCGAGTAAAAACAGATTTTTTCACACCTCAACGAAAATGAATTGTAAACCTGACTGAGTTTACAATCGAATTTTTTCAAAAATTTTTCGATTATATATATACAGGGGAAAAAAAATTTTGCAACAACATTTGCCACAACAAAAATATAAAATTTTTTTAGCATTCATAAAATTTCACAAAGAAAAATTTTTCGATAACTTTACGATTTTTTTTCTTAAAAATTTCTCCGCATTAATTAAAATTGTTTTATTAAATTTTATTTATGAGTAAATTTTTACATTCTAAATTCAATTCCGGCTCAGGTCTTGACCCTTACGATACGAGTGAAGAACTCGAAAGCATGAACGGCGGCTATGTTCGGCTCAACACGAACGAGTCTCCTTTTGAACCTTCCGTGAACGCTATCAAAGCTGTACGTTCAGCAGCGGGAACTTTAAATTTTTATTCCGACCCTGACTGCACGAAACTGCGTGAAAAACTTGCGGATTTAATGGACGTTAAACCTTCTGAAATCGTTTTCGGCAACGGCTCTGACGAAATTCTGAATTTTTTGTTTACTGCCTTCTGTGAACACGGCGCGGTCTTCCCCGATATTACATATTCATTTTATAAAATTCTCGCGAAATTTCACGGCGTTGACTTTTCGATGATTCCGATTGATGAAAATTTCAAAATTAATCCCGAAGATTATAAAAATCTCAACGGAAAAACAATTTTTATCGCAAATCCCAACGCTCCGACAGGACTTTTTCTGTCTCTCGAAGATGTTGAAAAGATAATAAATCAAAATCCCGAAAGTTTAACCGTTATTGACGAAGCTTACGTGGATTTCGGCGGAGAAAGCGCGAAAAATTTAATTCACAAATATAAAAATTTAGCCGTTGTCCGAACATTTTCAAAATCCCGTTCAATGGCTGGCGCGAGGCTTGGCTGGTGCATGACATGCGAGGAAAACGCAAAAGACATCAACGACATCAAAAACACCGTAACGCCGTACAACATCAACGCAATGACTCAGGCGGCGGCTCTTGCAACTCTTGAAGATGAAGATATAACGCAGAAAAACATAAAATTAATAAAAAGCGTCCGCGACAACACAAAAAACAGACTTCGCGAAATGGGTTTTGAGGTTACGGATTCATCTGCGAATTTCCTTTTCGCGCGTCATAAAACAGTAAGCGGTGAAAAAATTTTTGAAGCTCTCAAACGCTGCCGGATTATGATAAGACATTTTTCACAGCCGGAAAAAATTGCGGATTTCAATCGTATAACAGTCGGGACTGCCGAACAGATGCAAATTTTGCTTGAAGTCTTGAAGAGGGTCATAAAAAATGAGACACGCTGAAATTTCACGCGCAACGAAAGAAACTCAGATTGTTTTATCTCTTGACCTTGACGGCACAGGAGAAAGCAAAATTGAAACAGGCTGCGGATTTCTTGACCATATGCTGACTCTTTTTGCATCACACGGACGCTTTGACTTGAAAATAAAATGCGTAGGCGATGTTCATGTCGATTATCATCACACTGTCGAAGATGTCGGAATATGTCTTGGACAGGCGTTTCAAAATGCTCTTGGTGATAAACGCGGAATAACACGCTACGGAAATTTTATTTTGCCTATGGACGAAGCTTTAATTTTGACGGCGGTAGATTTTTCAGGGCGTGCATATCTCGGCTGGGATATTGAAATTTCAGCTCAAAAAGTCGGAGATTTCGATACTGAACTCGCTCAGGAGTTTTGGCTCGGTTTTGTGCGTAATTCTCTTTCG
>CAJODX010000082.1:2448-8368 GCA_905233295.1 uncultured Synergistales bacterium
CGGATTATAAAAACGAAATTCCGTCAACAAAGGGGATTTTGTAATTAAGTTTTGTGTTAAGATATTTCGGCTGTAAAAATTTGTTTTATTTTAAGTTTTTAAATTTTTATTTCTAAAAGGAGAAAAAATTTTTATCATGGCGAACATAGTAACGTTAGTGATGGAGTCCCGTGAAAAAACAGGCAAGGGCGAAAACGGCAGAATCAGACGCGCAGGCTACGTTCCGTGCATCATCTACGGACCGGAAATCAAAGAAAACATCAAAGGCAAAGTCAATATGCGCGAACTCGAAAAAATTCTCGCAGGTCGCTGGGAGTCAGCACGTCTCAATGTAAAACTCCCCGATGGAAACGAAGAACTCTGCATCATTCGCGAAGCTCAGAGACATCCTATCACGGATATGCCGCTTCATGTTGACTTCCTGCACCTTGTCAAAGGACGCAAAATTACAATCAATGTTCCTGTTGAAGTCATTGGACGCGAAGAATCTCAGGGCGTTAAAGACGGCGGCGTTCTTGAATTTTCACATGAACTTGAAATTGAAACTCTTCCGATGAGCATTCCTGACGTTATCACCGTTGATGTCTCCGGACTCAATGTCGGTGATGCAATTCACGTAAAAGATCTCAAACTTCCCGAAAATGTTGCGGCACTCGCAGACCCCGAAGATGTCGTTGCAATCGTTGTAACCTCACGCGGCGTTGAAGATGCTGCGCCTGAAGAGGAAGCTCCGTCAGCTGCTGATGTCGAAGTCGTTGCGAAAGGCAAAGCAGCCAAGGAAGAAGAAGAGGAAAGCAAGTAAGCCGATTATATGTTTGGAGTTTTTTTCTCCTCACAATATTTTTTATTAATGGATTCTCTCAACGACCTTACAGCGATATTGAAAAAATTTCCCGGTCTCGGCAGCAGGAGTGCGCAGAGGATCGTTTTTCATATGCTCAAACAGGATGAAAATGATTTACAGCGGCTCGGAAATCTCATTGCGAACCTGAAAAAAAATCTGAAAACATGTTCGGAATGCGGAAATCTTTCTGATGAAAATCCGTGCAGAATCTGTTCAGATCCGTTAAGAGACAGGAAAACTCTCTGTATCGTTGAAGATTTGGAATCCTTAACGGCGTTTGAACAGGCTGGGATTTACAACGGGATTTATCATGTTCTCGGAATGCAGACATCACCGCTCGAAGGACGCGAGATTACCGGCGAAGGCGCAAAATTTCTTCTTCGGCACATCGAAAATCTCAAACCGAAAGAAATAATCCTCGCCACAAGCCCCAGCATTGAAGGCGATATGACTCAATATTCACTGATGGATATTCTGAAAAATCTCAAAGAAACGAAAATAACGCGCCTTGCGTTCGGACTTCCGTTGGGAGGGAGCATTGAGTTTGCCGACAGATTAACTCTTCATACATCTCTTGAAGCAAGGAGACCCGTTGAAACATAAAAATGAAAAATTTTTCGTTCATCATCGTTGCAGGCGGTAAAGGCTCAAGATTCGGAACAAAAAAACAGTTTATGAAGCTCGGAGATAAATCTTTGTGGCAGTGGAGTGCAGACTCTGCCGCTGAGTTAAAAGATTCCGGCGTAAACGAAATCATTCTTGTCATTCCGAAAGATTCAGACAAAAACGAAATTTTATGGAACTCTCCGTTACCTTTCAAAATTATTCACGGCGGTGATACGCGTTCAGAGTCAGTCCTTAACGGCTTGAACACGGCTTCATGCGAATATGTTCTGATTCACGATGCAGCAAGACCTTTCGCTGATAAAAATTTATTTCTGAGACTTATGAACGCCACAGATGAAAATTCCGGCGCGATTCCTGTTTTGCCTGTTGCGGACGCTCTGAAAAAAATTGACGGCGAAAATATTTCAATCGTCAACAGAGACGGGCTTTTTGTAACTCAAACGCCTCAGAGTTTTCCGCGTGAAAAATTAATCGAGGCTGTGAAATTAAATCTCAGTGCAAAAGACGAAGCTGAATCTTGGCTCAGCGCAGGACATAAATTGAAGAGCGTTGAAGGGAACAAAATGAATTTCAAAATAACATGGACTGAAGATATGGCAACGGCAAGAGCATTGGCGGAAAAAAATTTTCCCCGTTCACAGACTCGTACAGGACTTGGCTATGATGTTCATCAGCTTGTGCCGGAACGGAAATTGATTTTAGGCGGCATCGAAATAAAAGATTCGCCTTTGGGACTGCTTGGACATTCAGACGCGGACTTGCTGACACACGCTGTAATGGATTCGATTTTAGGCGCGGCAGGACTTGATGACATCGGAAATATTTTCCCTGCATCCGATGAAAAATTTAGGATCGCCGACAGCATTGAATTATTGAAAGAAGTCCTGAAGCTCGTTAAAAATTCCGGCTGGCGTGTCGATTTCGTTGACGCTGTTGTTGAAGCTCAAGTGCCGAGATTGAACAAATACCGCGAAGAAATAAAAAAGAATTTTGAAAAATTTTTTGATATAAACATAAAATTCAAGTCCGCTGAAAATCTTAACGACTCGGGGCGCGGTCTTTCGATGACGTGCTGGGCATGTGCGACTTTGAGCAGAGAGTGAGCGAATAAAAAATGTCAGACTTAATGTTTTCCCGTAATCGCGACAGCAGCAATAAATTATGGTTTGGCGAGGTTGCCCTTGACGGTTTTGAAAGGTTTGTTTTCATTGACGAGACAATGGAGCCGCCTTTGTTTGACACCTACGATAATTTCATCGAACATGACTGGTTTGAGTTTGTTGAAGACAGTGCTTTTATGTGAAAAATAAATGAATAAAAATTTTCTGACGCTTGGAATTGAAACAAGCTGTGATGATACAGGCGTGGCAATTTTAAAAAACGACCGCGAAGTTGTTTGCGAATTTCTGTCGAGCCAGATTAAAGACCATTCAAGATTCGGCGGTGTCATTCCTGAGTTTGCAGCGCGGAAACATCTCGAAAATTTACTGCCGCTCGTTGACGCAGCATTAAAAGAATCCGGCATAAAACCTTCGGAATTAAATTTAATCGCTGTAACACGCGGACCGGGTCTTATGGGGTCGCTGATAGTCGGTGTTCAGACAGCAAAGGCATTATCTCAGGTCTGGAACGTTCCTTTAATCGGCGTGAATCATCTTGAAGGACATTTGTTCGCACCTCTTGTCGAAGCCGCTGACCTTGAACCTCCGTTTTTATCTTTAATAGTTTCGGGAGGGCACACTGAAATTATAAAAGTCAATTCTTTCGGAGATTATGAAATTCTCGGACAGACACGCGATGATGCCGCAGGTGAAGCTTACGACAAAGCCGCGAGAATTTTAGGCTTGAAATATCCCGGCGGCCCAGAAATTGACAAGCTCGCAAAATCGGGAAATTCTCACGCGTTTAGTTTTCCAATTCCGTTGAAGAGCACGGATAAAATAGAATTTAGTTTCAGTGGCTTAAAGACTGCGCTATTATGGCAAGTGAAAAAATTTCAAGATTCAAATTCGGAACTTCCGATTTCAGATTTATGCGCATCGTTTCAGAGAGCTGTAACAGAAGCATTAATCGCAAAATTAAATCTTGCTGTCAAAATCACGGGCATTAAAAAAATTTCAGCTTCGGGCGGTGTGTCTGCAAACAGCGCACTGCGGGACGCTTTGAGCAAAAATAAAAATTTTCGTGCGTGGCTTCCCAAAATAAATCGCTGCACCGATAACGCCGTTATGGTCGCTATGGCCGGGCGAAATTCTTTTAAGCGAAATCAAAATTTTTCATCTGAAATTATTGCTGACCCTTCGTTACATGCTTTATAAAAAATTAAGGGGTCAGGAATAAATCCCAACTCCTTAATTTCTCCTAACTCCTCACGGGTATTATATCACAAATTAAAATTTTTTATGCTTCAATCGGAATCTCTGCTTCGTCTTGACGCGGCCATGTTGATGTCCATGTCCTGACGGGTAAGCCCCAAATATTTATAAAGCCAACCGCTGCTGAATGGTCGAACGCGTCGCCTTCGGAGTATGTCGCGAGGTCATGGCGATAAATGCTCTTAGTCGTCTTCAAACCGCGAACGACTGCTTGACCTTTGAACAATCTCATTTTCACGGTGCCGTTTACAAATTTCTGCGTGTCGTTCATGAAAGCATTAATGGCGTCGCGCAGTGGTGAGAACCAATAGCCCTCATAAGTCAGTTCTGCAAATCTCGTTTCAAGTTCGCGCTTCGTCTTCAAGACTTGTTTATCAAGCGTCAGAGTTTCCATAGCGCGGTGAGCTGCTAATAAAGTCGTCGAGCCGGGGCACTCATAAACTTCGCGGGACTTAAAGCCAACAAGTCTGTCTTCAATCATGTCTACTCGTCCAATTCCATGACGGCCCGCAATTTTATTTAATTTTTGAATTAACTCTACGCCGTGCATTCTCTCACCGTTGAGAGCTACCGGGATTCCGCCTTCAAAATCAATTTCAATAAATTCTGGAGCGTCAGGCCCTTCGAGAGGGTTAGAAGTCATTTCGTAAGCGTCTTCGGGCGGTTCGTTCCAAGGGTCTTCGAGCAAGCCGCACTCAATCGAACGTCCCCATAAATTATCGTCGGTGCTATATGGTGAAGCCGCCGTAGCTCTAACCGGGATTCCGTGCTTAGCTGCATATTCGATTTCGGCCTCGCGCGTGAAATGCCAATCGCGAACGGGTGCAAGAACTTTGATTTTAGGATTCAAAGCCGTAGCGCATACTTCGATTCTAACTTGGTCTTGTCCTTTGCCGGTGCAACCATGAGCGACAGCCACAGCGCCTTCTTTGTTGGCAATGTCAACGAGAGTTTTTGCGATTAATGGACGCGATAACGCCGACACTAAAGGATAAGTCCCCTGATACATCGCGTTAGCGCGCAGTGATGGATAAACATAATTTTCAACAAAAGTTTTCTTTAAGTCGAATATGTAGGCTTTAATGGCTCCGCTGTGAAGAGCTTTTGATTTCGCCGCCTGCAAATCTACATCTTTCTGACCTACATCGGCAGTCATCGTGATTACGTCATAGCCCTGTTCTGTGAGCCACATGACAGCTACGGAAGTATCAAGTCCTCCGCTATATGCGAGTACTGCCTTTCCTTTTTTCTCGGGCATGTTGAAAAAATTCCCTCTTTCTGAAAAATTAAAATTTAAATATGATAATATCACACGGAATTTTTCAGAGTGTATCGACATGGCAAACTTAATCACAGCTCGTGAACTTTACAAAATTTTAATTCTAAATTACAGAATAAAAAATTTAACTGGCAGCATAAATTTTCAGTTGGGCAACATAAGCGTAGGCGTTAAGCGTCGCGACATTATGGGCGAAGTTATTCAAAATTGGGTTTGCGAATGGCTTGAGCAAAGCCGGATCGACTTCATAAAAAATCCTCTTCCGCAGAAGCCGCCCGATATTTATCTTAATCCCAGAAATTTGCGAAGTAATTGGCTCGAGATTAAAGCGTTCAATCGCGACGAGACCCCGCGCTTCAGCATTGCGACTTTTAATTTTTTTGTTGAAGATTTAATTCGCCGACCGTGGCACTTGGACGCGGATTATTTAATTTTTGGTTATGTTCTGGACGACGAGACCGGCGACTTGATAATCAAAGACTTGTGGCTAAAAAAAATTTGGGAAATCACAAAGCCTATGTTTAACTGGCCTCTCACGGTGAAAATTAAAAACGGGATTTTGCGAGAAATTCGCCCGTGCACGTGGTACGCTTGCAAAACTCACACAAAAGTTTTTGAGTCGCTCGAAGATTTTCTTGCGGCTTTTGAAGCTACGATTTATCAAAATCCCGGAACGCGTTCAAAAGCTCGAAGCTGGCGGGAAAAATTTTTGAAGAGTTATCGAAAACATTACGGCCGGGAAATTGAAATTCCATATTGGGAAGACATCAGCGCGAAGTATAAACGATGAGCCGC
>CAJODX010000083.1 GCA_905233295.1 uncultured Synergistales bacterium
AGCACTGTTATATGTTCCGAACGTGTACGTACCGCCAACCGTCAACTGTACAGACGTGCTACCAGCCGAAGCCGTGCCGCTCAGACACAGCAGTCCGATGACGAGAGCCAATGTGAGCATGAAGCCCAGAATTTTTACGCGATTTTTTCTCATAAAATTTAAATATTCCTTTCTGAAAAAATTTATTGCAATCGCAATTATACACAAAAAACGCCGCGCAAAAGTTCACACGATCACGATATAGAAATAGAAAATCCGCTGTTTTTCGCAAAAAAATTAAAAAATTAAAAAAAATTATCGCGCAAAACGAAAAAATTTCATAACGCTGTATAATATACTGAATTTAACGGAAGAAGTGAAGCTGATGGCAAAGGGAGTTAAGAGCGTAAAAAATATTAAAGAAGAATCAGACATTAAAAAGTCAGACGAAAATAAAATTGAAAGTCTTGAAACGGGCGGACAAACTTTTTCATCAATAATGAACAGCGTGCCTTCGCTCGATAATTCGTCAAATTTTCTGCGCGATATGTATGCTTTGCGCGATGAATTTTTTGAACAGATTCCGGAAAATTCAAAACAGGAATGTGTCCGCACCGTATGGCAGGAGCTGTGGGGAAAATCCATGCTTTCTCTGAACCCCGAACAGATGCGGAGACTCGGCGAAACTTTTGTGTTTTCGGCAAAGGCTCACGAACATCAACTCAGAAAATCCGGCGATCCTTACATCATTCATACTTTGAGTACGGCTTTGATTCTCGCGGGAATGCATCTGGACATGGCAACTCTTGAAGCCGCTCTGCTCCATGACACACTCGAAGACACTGACGTAACATCTGAAGAAATAATCGAAAAATTCGGTGCTGACGTTGAAAATCTTGTTAAAGGCGTAACAAAGCTTGCCGGTGAAGATGTCAAGGAATTTATGTCGCGTGAAGATTTAACGAGTGAAAATCTGCGCAGAATGTTCATCGTTATGGCGCAGGATATTCGTGTCGTTTTGATAAAACTCGCCGACAGACTTCATAATATGCGGACGCTCAGTGTTATGCGGCGTGAAAAACAGGAAAGAATCGCCCGCGAAACGATGGAAATTTACGCGCCTCTTGCTCACCGCCTTGGAATTTATCAGATTAAACGCGAACTCGAAGATTTATCTTTCATGTATCTTCACCCGGACATTTACGCCGAAGTAAAACGCCGTGTTGAGATTCGTATGCCGAAAATGGGCGAGGTCATCGACAAGACCCGCGAAACATTAGAGAAACGTCTTCAGGAGGAAGGTATTCCGTGCCGCATAAAAGGACGCTCGAAACATTATTACAGCATCTACGAAAAAATGCAGCGAAAGAAAATTTCCTTTGAGGAACTTTACGACATTCTCGCCGTGCGTGTTCTGGTGTCTGACGTTTCGACATGCTACGCTGTTCTCGGTGTCGTTCATGCTCTGTGGGTGCCTATACCCGGACAGTTTGATGATTACATTGCAAATCCTAAGAGCAATATGTATCAGTCTTTGCATACGACTGTAATGGCGTTCGGCGTTCCTGTTGAAATTCAGATACGAACCTACGAAATGAATCATTACGCTGAATACGGCATCGCGGCACATTGGGTTTATAAGTCCGGCGGCAGCAGAAAACTCAACAAAGAGATGGACGCAAAATTAAACTGGGTCAGTCAGGCTCTTGAAGCTGGACAGAACGGAAATTCGCAGGAGTTCATGGACGTTTTGAAGAGCGACATTTTGCTGACGAGTGAGCTTTATGTTTTCACACCCGACGGCAAGCCGATGATTCTTCCCAACGGCGCAACGATTCTTGACTTTGCATACGCTGTCCACACTGAAATCGGAAATCACTGTGCAGGTGCAACGATTAACGGACATATTGTGCAGCTTAACACACAGCTTCATAACGGCGATATTGTAAGGATTTTGACTTCGCCGCAAAGTTCGCCTTCAAGAGACTGGCTCAAGATTGTAAGTTCGGCAAAGACACGCAGCAAAATCCGAAGCTATTTCCGTCAGGCTGAAAAAGCTGAACGTGATGAAAAAATCGAACGCGGCTGGAAATTAATCGAACGTGAATTGAAACGGCGCGGACTTGCAGATGTCAAACGCGAAAATTTCAGCAACATTGACGAGCAGTTAATAGCGGTAGGCTCTGGAACAATCGGACCGGGCGAAGCTGCTCAGAAACTTGCGCTTGCGTATCTTCAGCATCATTCAGGAGAAACTCAGAATCAGCCCGTCAATCTTGAAACAGAACAGCCCAAACATACGAAGGACACAAAGAGCGACATTTTAGTCGAAGGCGAAGGCGGTGTCAGCGTAACTCTTGCCAACTGTTGCGCACCTGTGCCGGGCGATGAAATTGTCGGATATTCATCAACGCGGCGCGGCATTACCATTCACAGAATAGACTGCAAAAGCATTCAAAATAAAGATGACGAACGAAAAATCAAAGTCGCATGGACTCCGCGCGACAAAGACAACAATCCAGCCCGAAGAACGAGTCTTTATATTGCAAAATTAAATGCGGAAGGCGAAGAACGCGAGGAATTAATCAGCGATGTGAACAAGGCAATATCATTCGCGAGTTCAAGTCTTACAGGTTTTAAGGCTGTAATGGTCGGCAACAGTTTAATGCGAATGAAAATAGAAGTCCGCGTGAAAGATCTTGAACATTTATATTCAGTCATGGCGAAATTAAACGAGGTTCGCGGCATCATAGAGGTTGTAAGAGCCTAACTTTGCCGCCGTGTTTTTTTAAATCAGAATGAGCGTTTCCATTCATACAGATTAATGTGTTCCTGACTTGGACCAAGTAACTGAATAACTCGCAGACCGCCCATCGGGGCATCATTATCTTCAATGCTCTCTGACAAAAGGGGGATTCCTTTTGCGCAAAGATCATTCCATACGCTGTCAATGTCCTGTACCGCCAGTCCGATATGAGTGATTGAACCTTTGTTGCCGAAAGTATTTTCATCTTGTTCGTTGGGCTGAATTAATTCAAGCCGGGAGTCGTTCAGTTTCAGCATGGCATATTCACCGAAATCGCAGGTTTCGCGCCCGATAAGACGAAAACCCATAATATCTTGATAAAACTTGATTGATTTTTCTATTTCAGGTGTATTCACACAAATGTGATGGATATTATAAATACCGCCCATAATGTATTCTCCGCTTCAGATGTTTTTTATATAGACAAATATAGAGGGAGATTTTAACTCCCCCTCTGTATTTATGAATGACTGATGTTAGTCGTAAAGAAGGATTGCAATATCCGCATTGTCGATGTTCGCGGCGTTGTACCATTTTGAACCCGTATCAACATCGGAGACGCTCTCGCCATTAGCAGCACGCACCGCTAAACCGACAGCCTGATAACCCATCTGATAGGGATCCTGAGTTACACTGCCGAGGAACTGTCCGTCTTTGATAGCCTCACGCTGAGATGTGCCGGAATCAAAGCCTACTACGAAAATATCTTTATAGACACCGTCAGCGCGGTCAAGATCTGTTCCGTCGTTGGTAGCGGAGATTACTCCGTTTACAGCGTCCTGGTTTGCCGCGAATACGCCTACAAGATTATCCATGGCAAAAATTGTCTTTGAAGCAGCCTGAATGTCAGCGGCACTTGAGGACGGCGGAACGACAACTACGATTTTAACTTTTTCGTCATTGACAGCAGGTTTTGTCCATTTTTCCTGTCCTGATACAGATACAGAACCGGCTAAACCTTCAAGAGCTTCGAGCGCGGCGAGTGCTTTTGCAATAAAGCCATCTACACGCTGTACAATAGAGCCGGAAGTAGCGTCCTGAGCAAGAATTGCCAAAACAGTCGGAGTACCTTTAGCACCCTTCAGAATAGCTTTCTGGAAGTTGGGGTCGGCAATTAAACTCTCTGCAACGTTTCCGCCCGCATTAGCGTTGTCAGTAGCGGCAGTGGCTAACACAGCGCCGGTAGTATCGCCGGGTACGCCTGAGTCAAAGCCGATTACAGGGATTCCGGCTTCTTTTGCTGCATCAAGAGTTTCTTCGAGTGAAGCGGTGTCGCATGCAGCAAGAATAATAGCATCGGGCTTGGCATTGACAGCAGCTTTAACCTGTTCGACCTGCTGTGATGTATTTGTTTCCATGTCCGGACCGTTGGTAGTGATTTTCACGCCAAGTTTAGCCGCCGCATCAGCTGCACCTTTAAACGCAGCCTGATAAAACTGGTTATTGAAACTCTTGGAGATAATACGTATATCCATTTCCTTGCCGGAAGTGTTGGTATAGGTATTTTCCGCAAAAGCGGAAGCCGCAGCGATCATGGAGATGACCGCCAAACTGCAGAACAGAACGCTAAGAACTTTTTTCATAAGTTGTTTCCCCCTTATTTTATTTTTATCATAATTCGCAAGAAGACTCCCGCTTTTTAAGCGTGAATTGCGTTTTATGTATGGTGTATATATAATAACACACAAGGAGAGAAAATGACAGGCGAAAAAAGACTTGCAAAAAATAAGCCGTTTCAACGAGCAATTGTTGCTGATACTGAAATTCCATGCCTTACGCTGTATAATACAAAACAGGTAAAGAAATTCACTGCTGTATCAGGGGGAAAAAAATCATAATAAATTCTTTTTTAATATCTTTAACTTTTCTTTCTGTCTTTCCTGTCAGCAAAAATTTTATGCCTGAATGGAACGGCAAAAATTTGAAATTTTTCTGCGCAATGATACCTGTAACAGGAATTTTGTTCGCGGCATTCTGGTTTTTATGTTCGTCTGCACTCGTTTCATGCAAAAATCTTTCAGGCGAAATCCGCGGCTTCGTTATGACTTTTTTTACGCTTGCCTTGACGGGCGGACTTCACATGGATGGGCTTATGGATTCCTGCGATGCAATTTTTTCACGGCGCGACAGAGAAACCCGTTTAAAAATTTTATCTGACACTCACGCGGGGTCTTTTGCTGTTATCGGCTGCGTTGTCATTTTAATGGCGAAAACTTTTTTGTTCGCGGAAAATTTTTCACACAGCCTCGAAATAAATTTTTTTGTTCCGATTTTTTCCCGCCTTGGAATGTCCGTCATATTGAATAACATAAAATTTG
>CAJODX010000084.1 GCA_905233295.1 uncultured Synergistales bacterium
GTCGATAATCGAGTCAACAGCTCCGACTTCATGGAAATGAATTTTATCGGGCGTTGTCCCGTGAACATGAGCTTCAGCTTCGGCAAGAATCGAAAACGCACGCAGAATTTCACGTTTCACACGTTCCGAAAGTCCGCTTGACATTATCATTGATTCAATATCAGCTAAATGTCTGTGATGATGATGCTCATGCCCGTGTTCGTGTTCGTGATGATGCTCGTGAACGTGATTTAATTTCACGTCAAAATTTATTCCGGCGATTCCGTTTCTGGTTGTTTCTTCGATTATCAATTCATATTCATCGGGATTTAACGCTGAAATTTTTTTGATGCCTTCACTCAAAATTTTTTTGTCAGGCACAAGATTCAACAATGCTCCGATGAACATATCGCCAGCTATACCGGCGAAACAGTCAAGATAAAGAGTTTTCATGTTTTTAATTTTCGTTTTCCTTTCGCAAAAAAAATTCGGGCGGCTGTTTTGTGTAATCCAGCAGTGCCTCGAACGGATCCGGCTCTGTCAGGAGTGCTGTGCCCGGAGTCAATGTTGAAAAATTATTTTCGTTTTTAATTCCTGCTCTTTCATCGTGAAAATTATTTTTGTACGGTCTTGCGCTGCCTTTTACGCTACGGAGAATAATCTGCGATTTTTTGTCGCTTTCAAGCATAGGCACGACAGTTGAAGCGTCCATTTCGCATGCAAAAATAATATCGCGTCCGTAGCCTATACGTTTTAAATATTCAGCGTGAGTGGATTTTTCAACGACTGCAAGCAGATTTTTATCACGGCTTTGCCACACTGTAAGAGCTATTCTGGCACTGTCCGACATTGAAACTTCGCCGCGGGTCTGTAAAATTTCAAGCAAAGCTCCGGCGCACAGAGTGTCTTCCCACGAAGGACGTTTTTTTCTTCCCGAACATAAAATTCCTATTCGCGTTCCAAACGTCAGTGCATGGTCAAGACACGCTGAAAGATTTCTGAAACTCACGGCAATAACAGGGCTTCCTGTATTGAAAGCTTCATTGAGAGCCACTGTGCCGTTCGTTGTTGACATAACACCGCAGTAATGTGCCTGAATTAAATCGTAATTCAATTCGATTGGCGAATTTCCCAAGTCAAAACCTTCGGGCGGTATTCCGTTGACTTCTCCCATTAAAAGAGGAGATGAGCCACGTTCTTTCAGATCCAGAACAAGCTGTCTCGCTTCGTCAGGAGATTTAACGGGATAAAGTTCCGTACCGCCAAGCTCAAACCATCGTGTCATAACGGTCGTTGCCCGCAGCACATCTATAACGAGCCAAACATCAGCGACAGGAAGAAAATTCTCCCCGCCGCACGAAAAAACTAAATCAGCTTCAAAATTTTCCGGCATTTTTTATTTTTTTATTTAATACGCCTTCGCAAAAATCGTAAGTCTTGCGTTGTCTTTGCCGGTGATGAAACATTTTCCTGTGTTGCCGCCCGGTAAAATACAGCGCGGTGTCGCTCCTGTGTCTTCACGGATTTTAACTTCGTCTTCGGGTGTTCCTGCAAAATATGCACGGACAAAGCCGCCTTTGTTTGCGATTATTTCTTTTAATTCATCGTAAGTCTTTGCGTCACGGGTGTTGGCTTCACGGAAATCTTTTGCGCGTTTGAACAGGTTATCCTGAATTTCATCGAGAATTTTTTTCACGCTCTCAATGACATTTTCTGCTTTAACGTCAATCTTTTCGCCTGTGTCGCGGCGCACGAGCCTCACTGTACCAGCCTTTAAATCTTTTTCGCCGAGTTCGAGCCTCAAAGGCACACCTTTCTGAAGATGTGTGAAAAATCTGTCGGCAGGTCTCATGTGAAAATCCGTATCGACTTTCGTGAACATTCCGCCGAGTTCTTCGTCAAGTTTTGCTGAGAGTTCTTTAGCTTTCGGCAAAATTTTATCCGCAGCGACGTGTTCATCTTTTGAAATCGGTAAAATCACAGCTTTAACAGGCGCGATTCTCGGAGGTATTATCAAACCGTCATTGTCAGAATGAACCATTATGAGCGCACCTATTGAACGTGTTGAAACTCCCCAGCTTGTTGTCCAGCAGTATTCAAGTTCGCCAGCCTGATTTTGAAACTGAATTTCAAATGCCTTCGCGAAATTTTGTCCAAGAAAATGGCTTGTTCCAGCCTGTAGGGCTTTTGCATCGCTCATCATTGCTTCACATGTGTAAGTGTCGATAGCACCGGGGAAACGTTCGCCTGCTGTTTTTTCTCCGGCTATAACAGGGATTGCAAGTTCATCTTAAAAAGTTTTGCGGTAAACTTCAAGCATTCTCAAAGTTTCTTCGCGAGCCTCATCAGATGTCGCGTGTGCAGTGTGTCCCTCCTGCCACAAAAATTCCGAAGTCCTTAAAAATAAACGCGGTCTTTTTTCCCAGCGCATAACGTTGCACCACTGATTCATTAAAACCGGAAGGTCGCGCCATGATTGAATCCATTTTGCGTACATGTGCCCTATTATCGTTTCTGAAGTCGGACGGACGGCAAAAGGCTCTTCAAGTTCTTCGCCGCCGGCATGTGTAACAACAGCAAGCTCAGGAGAAAAACCCTCAACGTGTTCGGCTTCTTTTTTGAAAAATGAATCCGGAATTAATAACGGAAAATAAGCGTTGACATGCCCTGTCTTTTTGAAAGCATTATCGAGTTTTGACTGAATGTTCTCCCATATTGCGTACCCTGTCGGTCTTATGACCATACAGCCGCGCACGGGGGCATAGTCAGCAAGCTCCGCAGCTTTGATAACGTCAAGATACCACTGCGAATAATTTTCTTCTTTAGGTGTGATGTTGCGTGCCAATTATAGAATCTCCTTTGAATTTTAATTTTGCGGATTTTTATGTCCTTCCCACTCAAAATTTTCTCCGAGATAGAATTTTCTCGCGAGTTCGTTGTCTGCGACTTCTTCAGGTGTTCCAGATAAAAATATTTCGCCGTCGTGAATTAAATATGTCCTGTCTGTTATCGAAAGAGTTTCGCGGACGTTGTGGTCTGTGATTAAAACTCCGTAGCCCTGAGATTTTAAATCCTGAATCATTGACTGAATGTCAGCGACTGCGATAGGGTCAATGCCGCTGAAAGGTTCATCGAGCAGAATAAATTTCGGTTTCAGCGTCAGGGCTCTTGCAATTTCAACGCGCCGACGTTCGCCGCCTGAGAGTGAATAGCCTTTTGTTTCGGCAATGTGAGTTATTTTGAACTCGCGCAGCAATTCGTCCGTGAGTTCGTTTGCGTAACGCCGCTGTCCTGTTTCCTCCCAGACGAGATTAATATTTTCGCGGACTGTTAAATTTCTGAAAACGGAAGCCTCCTGAGGAAGATAGCCGATGCCTGCACGGGCACGTTCATAGACTGCGAGTTTTGTAATGTCCTCAAAGTCCAGAAGGACACTCCCCGAGTCAGGTTTTATCAGTCCGACTATCATGTAGAAAGATGTTGTTTTTCCTGCGCCGTTCGGTCCGAGCAATCCGACAACCTCGCCACCGTTGACTTTAAGACTCACGCCGCCGACAACAAGCCTTCCGTTATATTCTTTTCTTAAATCCGAAGCCGTCAGCGTGTTCATTGAGATTTTTTCTCCGTTCGTTTTGAGCTGGCGTTTTTAGATTTTTTTGAATTTGTTTTGATTTTGAGTTCCTGTTTCGTGCCTTCGTCTTTTTTGTCTTCGGATTTGATTTTCGGCGCGGTTTTTATGAAATTTTTTGTATTCTCGCGTGAAAGGTCAATCGTGATTTCGGCTCTGTCTGTGCTGACAACGCCGTTTTTTTCGCGTGTAAGACCTCCAAGAGCTTCAACTCTGTTTTCATTAGGAAAATAAACGACAGAATCGGATTTCAAAGTTCTTCCGCCCTGCACAGCTGTAACATGTCCGCTCACAACGACACTGCCGCGCTCAAGAGAATATACCGCGTGATCGCCTTTAAGACTCACAGCTTCGCCTTTAGCCTTGGGCTGACCCCTGATGGAAATTTTTTTGTCCGCTGTCATCTCATGGACTGCGCCGTTCATTAACATTCCCTCGACTGAATTTGCGCTGAACGTCAAGCCCTGTGAGCTGTCCTCAAGATTTCTGACATTCGCAATAATAAATCTTGTGTGAGTGTCCGTCTGCGTAGGTTCCTGAAAGCCTCCGACACCTACGATAATGAGACCGTCCGAATCAATTTTCATAGGTCCGTAACCGCCGCGCACACCGTTTCTGAAACTGCATGTCGGAATTTCATTGAACGAAAGAGCAAGCTGACCGGCACGGAGATTTATGTTATCGCCCTGCCATTTGCCCGAAGCCGTGATGCCTTTATCAAAATTTATTTCACGTCTGTCAACATTGCCCGAACCCTCGGGAGCTTCAACGTTCAAATCTCCGGCTTGAATCGTAACATTACCGTCAGCGAGAAAATCTCCCGTCTGAGCATCAAAACGCATTCGATTCGCAGAAAGAGTCGCTGTGTCGGGCAAATCGTCTTCGCCAATCGAAAAAACAGGCGCGGCAAAACAGAAACTCAGCAACGCAGCGATGAAAATTAATTTTATTTTTTTATTCATTCCAGTCATTAAAAAATCTTCTCCTGTATGGCTGTTTCAAGAACGCGTCTGACATTTTCTTTACATTCGCTGAAACTTTCGCCTCTGTGAGCTTCATAAAATTTTTTCTCACCTATGAACATTGACGGAACGTAATAGTAATCATATTTTTCGGAAATTTCCGGATTCTGGTTTTCATTAATCCATTCAACCGAAATTTCAGAATATTTTTCGTTCCCGTCCGTCAGTTCTTTCAAAGCCTCGCGAGCCTGCCTGCAATACGGACAGCCATCAATATAAAATGCCAGAATATTATTTGTTTTCTTCATCGAAAAATTTTTCACTCCTAAAAAAATCCTGCTTTAACAAATTCATTATATCTCGTTGGCGAGTTCATTCATTACATCGGCGATTGTAATTTTTTTCATGGATTCTTCCATAGCCGTCTGTATTATTTTCAATTTATCGTCTAAAGCCGCGTGAATATTTTTACCGACCGGACATTTAGGGTTCGGATTTTCATGGAAATGAAAAATTCCCTTTTCTCCTACTGTAACAGCATCGAGAGGTTTCGCGATTCTTATCCCTTCGCTCAAAGGCTGTGTGTGAATTATTCCGGCGGCTTTCAGTCCGCGCATAACACTGCGGATAAGCGCGGGATTGCCCCCGATGCTACCGGCAAGAAAAAAACTCGTGATTTTGACTTTATTTTCAAAAAATTTTGTCGCCGCTATAACATGTACAGCGATAGTAAATTTATTTGTTATCTGCATAATAAAAATTATTTCCTGCTCTCTGAGTTTTCTCATAGTATATAATATTGAAAAAATTTTTTCAGACAGAGAGGTTTTTTTACTGTGCGAAAATCAATAAAGGCTCGTTCATCGTTCCTTTTGATGATAGATATGCAGGAAAGGCTCTTACCTGCGATTTTCAATAAAGACGAAATCATAAAAAACTCCGTCCGCCTTCTCACGGCTGCAAAAGAGCTTTCAGTCCCGCTCATAGCAACTGAGCAATATCCGAAAGGAATCGGAGCGACAATTCCAGAACTCAAAAATTTAATCCCCGAAGATTCTGACATAGTGGAAAAAGTTGAATTTTCCTGCTGTGCCGCGCCGAAATTCGGTGATGCTGTATTAAATTTGAATTTCAACACAGGCACTAAAGACACCGTGATTTTGTTCGGTGTTGAAACTCACATCTGCGTCCTTGGAACGGCGATTGACTTGATCGAAAAATATAATTTCAATGTCGTGATTGCCGCTGATGCATGCGGAAGCCGCGAAGAAAAAAATCATGTTCTTGCACTTGACGCAGCAAAATCTCTTGGCTGTCTTGTCGTTCCGACTGAAACGGTCGTGTATCATATGCTGGGAAAAGCCGGTACGCCGCAGTTTAAGGCTCTTCTGCCTCTTTTCAAGTAAGAATTTTGAAAAATTTCATAGCTAAAAACAAAATCGTAATCCTCGTTGCCGGAATTTTTATTTATTTATATTTCAGAGGTATCGGGGATCACGGTTTGATTGACAACGTTGAGGGCGTGAACTCTTCTGTTGCTCTCCACATGTTTGCCGTTGAAAATTATTTTGTTCCGAAAATCGGTGAATCATTGGTAGCAGGCTCGACTATGGGAACATGGTGGCTAATGGCGGTTGCGCTGAAAATTTTCCGATGGGGAGAATTTTCTGTGAGATTCTGGTCGGCTCTGTCAGGCTTGGGAATGATTTTAATTTCCGCTCTGCTCGCTAAAACAAAAATTTCAGATGACGAAGAAGACGAAGAAAAAGAAAATTCTCCGCGGAGATTATGGCTTGCCGCTGGTGTCTGTGCAGGAATGACGGGCTGTTTTGTTGTATCTCAGATAGCTTCATCGCATGCTTTGTTTGCATTTTTTATATCGCTTGCACTGCTCGGAGTGATTCGCTCCCATGAAGATGAAGATTGGCTGATGCTCGCACATACAGCGATTGCTTTTGCGTTTATCGCTCACGGACCTGCCGGATTTTTTATGCCTTTTATGGCTGTGTCGGCATACTGCGTTCTGTGTAATGACATGGAATTGTTAAAAAATTTTTTCACATGGCCGTTCGGAATTTTAATTAATATAATCCTTTCAGGACTTTATTTAACTCTTCTTATGGCAATGAATCCGCAGATAATATTTTTTATGTTCTGCCGGGGTCATAACTATTCGTTCGGCGGAATTTTCGGAGCTGTAATTTTTCTTTTCGCGAGTTTTGCGCCTTTTCACGGATTTTTGCTTCAGGCACTTTTTGAAATTTTTCCGCGCCGTTACCCTGCTGAAAAATCTCCTGAAATTTTTATGCTTGTGTGGGCGATAACGTTCGCGTTTTACGCGATTTTTTCCGGCGATGTCCTTTCAATAGCCGCCGTGATGCCGGCATTGTCAGCAATTTTAGCGATTCGTCTTGACTTCTGGCTGAGGGGAAAAATGATTCCAGTGCGTTACGCTGTACTGCTGAACATTCTGATTCTTGTTCCGGCGTTTTTTGTTCTGCTGCCGCTGACGGTAAAATATTTTCCTGTGATTCAAAATTCTCTGATGTCGCTTGTGCCGTATGAAATAACGCTTGCTTTGTTTCTTTTTGCGTGCTGGTATTACACGAAAACGCGCCAGACTGAAAAATGGGTTCGGAATGTTCCTGCGGCGGCTCTGCTGTGTCTGATGCCGTTAGCCGGAGTTTTTAATCTGACGGCGGATTTATATTCGATTCGTGAGATAGGAATGAAAATTCGCGACAATGTTCAGGGGAACGACATTGTAGTGCAGTGCGGCGTAAATTTCCCGTCCG
>CAJODX010000085.1 GCA_905233295.1 uncultured Synergistales bacterium
TGGGAGACTTCTTGCGAGTAATGTAAAAAAACGAAAAAATTTATCTGAAATTCGTTTAATTTTATCATAAATGCGCAACACAGGCTTAATTTTTGCCGGTTTTATTTTTTATTTTTCTGCTGCTGCGTTTTTACCTGCGATTCTTCCGAATACAACGCCGTCAGTTAAAGCATTTCCGCCGACTCTGTTTGTGCCGTGAATGCCGCCCGTAACCTCTCCGGCTGCATATAAACCGGGAATCACTGAGCCGTCATCTTTCAGAACCTGAGCTTCCGTGTTGATTTTAAGTCCGCCCATAGTGTGGTGAAGAGTCGGTGAAAGAGGCACGCAATAGAACGGAGCAACGCCGATTGTTAATTCAAGTTCGTCTTTATCGAAATCCGTATCTTTGCCTGACTTAACAAGCTCATTGTAACGCGCCACCGTAGCTTTGAGACCTTCCGGATCAATTCCAGCCTGCTTTGCTAAATCTTCGAGAGTGTCCGCCTCGTAAATATAGCCTTTGGCTTTGAGATTGTCCAAATCAGAAAGTTTTTTCACGCCAGCATAGAAGCCGCCTTCACTGTCAAAAATCGAGAACATTACCTGACCGGGCTGAGCGATTGTAGCGTTTGAAATAACATCGCGACGTCCGCTTTCTTCGACAAAACGTTTGCCTTCTTTGTTGACGTAGATTGAATTTTTAATAACGCCAGCAAAATGACTCTGTAAGCCGCCTGTTACAGGATTTCCGTGCGGATGAATCTGAATGTAGTCCATGCCTTCGAGAGCCGCGCCAGCCTTTAAGCCCATTTCAATTCCGTCGCCTGTTGATGTTGGAGCGTCTGAAGTCGGAAGACCGCTGAGACCGTTATATTTTGCCACGAGAGCATTACTTGCAGCGTATCCGCCTGTCGCCATGATTACAGCTTTCTTGGCAGTAAAAATATATTTCTGTCCGTTTTTGGTATCGTAAGCAATAACCCCTGTAACCCGTCCTGAATCATTTTTCGTGAGTTCTTCGGCTTTGCAGTTAAGAACGACTTTGCCGCCTAACTCTTTAACTGCCTTGGCGAGAGGTTCAATAAAGCCTTTGTAAGCATTTTTATTTTTCTCGTCCATGCTTCTCGGCCATAAACCGCCGATAGTCTGATAGACAAATTCGCTCCAGACTGTTCCGTGCTTTGAGAGCCACTGACGGGCTTCGAGAGCGTGAGAAGCTAAAACTTTTACAAGTTCGGGATTAGCTTTATAGTCGCCTGCCTCAAGGGTATTTTTAGCGAAAAGTTCCACACTGTCCTCGACATTGATTTTTTTCTGTCTTTCAGGGTCAGGAGCGTTGAGAGTTCCGCCTGCTCTTGCAGTGTTGCCGCCGATCATTTCATTTTTCTCTAAAATGATCACTGTCGCGCCGTTCTCTATTGCTTCAGTTGCTGCTGCGAAACCTGCTCCGCCTGCTCCGATTATGATTACGTCCGCCGCCATTTCGACAGGAGTATCGCTCTTTTTAGGATAAGCGATTTCACGAGCTTCAAGAACAGAGAGAGTTATTCCGCTTTGTTTCACGCAGTCTCTTACGGCTGATAAAAACGCTCCGCTCGTAACAGTTGCGCCGCTGACTGCATCACAGGCAAGCGATTGATTTTTCAGGATTTCGTCCGTGAGAATTTCAATAGCCGCTGTTCCGATACCGATTGATTCGACGTTTTCAGTTTCAAGAGAAAGAATTTCGTTCTCCGAGAACTTCATTTTTACAGTCAGAGGACCGTTATGACCTGTTACTGTTGCTTGATACTCGCCGGGTTTGAACGTTGTGGCGGCTTCAGATTTTGTTCCGGAAGCCTGAGCTATGCAGTCTGCCACGGCTTCTTTCAAAGCATTTGATGACATTGTTGCCGCTGTCATGCCGTCAACGTCAGTATTTTGAGCCGCTAAAATTTCGGGGATGACTTTTTCAAAAGCCTTATCGCCGAGTCCCGGTGTTTCCTCGTGAGCGACAACCTTAATATCAGTTATGGCTTTTTCATCGAAAGTAACCTCAACTTCAATTGGAACATTGGGATTGTTGCCCGTTGCCTTTGACTTATACACGCCGGGGGTATAAGCCGCTGCCGCCGCTGTCAACGCTAAAATCATTGACAACGATAAAAATATTTTTTTCATGTATGAAACCTCCTTGGAATTTAATATATGATGAGTTCATATTATATCTTAAAAAATTTGTATTTTTTTTACTTTTTTTTCAAAAAAATGAAATGTAAACTTGGGTAGGTTTACAATTCGTTTTCGCTGGGTCTGCAAAATTTTCGGCACTGAAGTTAAAAAGAAATTTTTTTAGTCAACGCTTGAGAGATATAATCTTAATCTAAAAAATGAAATGTAAACTTGGGTAGGTTTACAATTCGTTTTCACTGGGTCTGCAAAATTTTCGGCACTGAAGTGAAAAAGAAATTTTTTTTAGTCAAGTTTGCTTTTCTGCGCTATAATTAAAAAAAATTTTTTCATAAGAAACATAAAAGGTAAGGTGTTGTTATGCCGGAGAAATTAAAATCTTTTAATATCAGCGATGTAAACGGTATCGAAGAAATCCGCGTCGAAGAAGACAGAATCTTTGACGGAAAAATATTAAATCTTCGCCGCGATAAGGTTCGCACACCTTCGGGAAATATCGCCACCCGTGAAGTCGTTGAACATAAATCCGCCGTCGGAATGCTGGCTGTTACGGACAAAAAAACAGTTTTGCTGGTTCGTCAGTACCGTTACGCCGTTAATGAAGCGACCCTCGAAATATGCGCAGGACTTATCGAAGACGGCGAAGACCCTTCACAGGCAGCTGAACGCGAAATGCAGGAAGAATTAAACGTCAAGGCAAAAAATCTTCACAAAATAGGCGATTTTTACGCATCACCGGGGTTCTGCACTGAAATTTTCACTCTTTTCACCGCAGACGGGCTTGAAGAATCATCTCTGCCGCAGGATGAAGATGAAAATGTTTCGGTATTTGAACTTCCATTCAAAGATATTCCGACAATGATTAAAAACGGAAAGATTCGGGACTCAAAAACGTTCGCGGCTCTTTCGTGGCTTATGGCGAAGGAGGGGATCGCCCCCGAATAACAGCGGCGTTATTTCATTTCAGTTCATTTTTTTCATAAAAATTTTTTTAAGGAGCGTATTTAGTTAAATGTTAAAAAATTTCAGGATTACAGGTAAGCTCGCTATGGGCTTCGGAATAGTGCTTTTGCTTTTCGGCGTGGCTGTATTTTTAAGCTGGACAAGTCTTTCAGCAGTCCAGTCCGATGTCGATTTTCTTCAAGATGTTGTCGCGGGTGTTTTAAAAACCGCAGATCAGATGGGTTCGACAGTCAATACGATTTTCAGCGAAGTCCGCAACATGCGTTTCACTGAAAGCGATGAAGAAATCAACAAAGTAACCGCCGCCGTGAACGATCTCCGCGCACAGATTGACGCAGGCAAAAGAGTTTACGCGAACAATCCCAAACTCGTGAGCCTCTCCAACCTTGCTGAAATGGAAAATATCCTGAGGACAAGTTCTGCCACTCTCGACAAAACCATTTCAATGATTAAAACCAAACGTACGGTGAGAGAAACTCTCAGCAGGGAAATTGACAAAATGACCGCATTGCTGAACAACATTGTCGAATACCGCTACAAGATGATTGTCGATGACATGAAGAAAAACATCGAAGGCAAAGATTATGTGCGCGATATAGGCAGGATTCAGGCTATTGAGGAACTCAGATTGGCTTTCTCGCTGACCGTCAGAAATTATTACTACGCAATGTGGAACTCTGACCTCAGAATGATGAACGACATCGTCAACCAGCTTGCAAACGGCGAAAGCAGATATAACTCGTATTACGAAAGTTCTCAGGTTAAAGAGATAAGAGATATGATGAGCGCAGGCAGAGGAGCGTTTACAACCCTCAAGAACGGCTTTAATGATATGCTCAACTCTTTTACGCAGACAGCACCGATGTTCGAGCAGTTATATAAAGACTGCACCGATCTCGGCAGCATTTCCGACAAACTCACTCAGGCAGGTTTAACGAGAATAACGGATCTTACAAAAGAAAGTTTCGAGGCTATCGGCAGTTCAATCAAGTTAATGATCGCTCTCGGAGCGGCGGCTGTTGTTGTCGGTCTTGGGATTGCATTCATCATTGCAAAATCAATTTCCAAACCGCTCTCACGCGTTGTTGAACTTTGCGGCAATGCAAGCCACGGAGATATGTCAATCGTACGCGACGATTTCCACTATGAAGGCAAAGACGAACTCGGAGATTTAGGCGATGCGCTTTCCGAAATGTTTGCTTCGTTAAGCGTAGCTATCGGCGATATTCGCGGTCTTGCTATCGAGAGCCATGACAAGTCCGAGGCAATGAAAGAAGACGCTGGCGAAAACCTTGACTATGCCAACAACGTCCGTTCAAGCGTTGCAAATGTCGTGAAATTAATGGAAAGCAACTCGTCGTCATTACAGGAAAGCAACGCCGGAACAGAGGAAATGTCCGCAGCTTCAATGACGAGCGCACAGGCTGCAACAGACTGCGCAGAATTTATCTCGAACATGACATCGGTAACAAACAAGGCGGTCGATACGGTCAAAGAAGCTATCGCAAACATCGTAGTCCTTCAGAAAAAGACAAAAGAGAGCGGTGTGAAACTTCAGGGACTTGTCGAAAATTCCAACAAGATAAGCGAATTTATCGGAGATATTACATCTATCGCGGATCAGACAAACCTTCTGGCTCTCAACGCCGCAATCGAAGCTGCAAGAGCCGGTGAAGCTGGACGCGGATTCGCAGTCGTTGCGGAATCGGTCAGAAAACTCGCTGAAGAATCAAGCAGAGCTGCAGAAAACGTAAGAGGTTTGATTGAAACATTACAGACAAGCGTCAGAGAAACAAAGACATCAAGCGATGAAACATCGGTTTTGCTTGACGAAACGACTGAAAAGGCTAACGGCGCGCAGGATTCACTCGCTGAAGCAA
>CAJODX010000086.1 GCA_905233295.1 uncultured Synergistales bacterium
TTTCCGTCCCCGAGTTTCAGATAATGTTTGCAAGCCGCGTCCAGAACTTCAGTTTTAAATTCGCGTGCTGATTCATAATCGGCTTTGTCGGGATTTTTTTCAAAATCATATTTTGCTGAAAATTTTTTAATTTCCTCATCTGAAATCAAATTGTCTTTGACGAGTAAATCCGGACTTGTCAGCAGATAATTTCCGGCAAACGCTGATGTCGGACTGTAAGGTGAATTTCCGCAGCCCGGGTCAATCGTTGTGAGCGGCAAAACCTGCCAGATTTTCTGACCGGCATTGTGAAGAAATTCGGCAAATTTAAAAGCTCCCGGTCCGAAATCTCCGATGCCGTATTTTGACGGAAGAGACGTTAAAGGCAACAAAACTCCCGCGCTTCTTTTGTTCATAAAAAAATCTCCCTTCTATAGTGCGCCTGATTCATAGACTGCACAACCAGCCGTGAATGTTGATGTAACGTCTATCAAAGAAATTTCTTCGGGTCTGACTGAAAACGGATCCTGTTCGAGTATCACAAAGTCAGCGTCATTGCCGACCGCAAGTTCACCGCGCCTTAAATCATTTCCGCCGTTCCATGCCGCGCTCCATGTGTAAATGCTCAGAGCTTCAGCAACGCTCAGACCGTCTGAAACAAGTTTACCGATATTTTTTAACGGAGATGTAAGATTTTCTCCAGAGCCTGCCGATGCAACGATACCGTTTTGAAAAGCTTCGTGAATGAAATTTCCGTTTTTCCCCTGATTTAAGACTGCTATGCCTCCGAAATTCAAAATTTTCATTCGTTCGATGAGACTGCCTTCAATGAAATTTTTTACAAGGTGGCGTGAATTTTTTCTGACTTTTTTCACGACTCTTTCAAGTGCGTTGAGACAGGATTTATTGTTGTCGCTGATGACCTGACAGCCGGAAAGATGCGCCGAGTAAATCATATTTTTCTGTTCCTGCTGGTCAAGTTCGCTTTTGATTAAAATTCCTCCGATTTTGCAGAACGGAAGCCCATCGCCTGTGCGGAGACCTGAAGCAAGAAATTCGTTCAATGAATTTACGTTCTGAAATCCGAAACTGCATCTTAATCTGAAATTAAGGGAATCATAAATTTCATCGCTGAGAACATTCCATATCTCTGAATTTTCCGGTTCGTAAAACTCCGCCCATATTTCGGAAATTCCTAAAGCTCCGGCTTTCGGCGAATAATTTTTAAATAAAAATTTAATTTCGTCCGGCTTCAGTTTCGGAAGATGCTGTGAAAATTCTTCGGGTTCAACGCTGTCCTGCGGCATATTGAGTTCGTTCATGGCTGCAGAGTTCAGTATTATGTGAGTGTTCCCTGCGTCAATCACAGCACAGGGCTTCGACGCTACAATCTCTTCAATGTCATCACGAGATACCGCGACATCGTCCGAAAGATTTTCGGCAATGTACCAGCCGCGCAACGGATTTTGTTTCGCCTGAAAATACGCCGCCAGAGAATCTTTAAATTCTTTTGCTGAATGAACGCCGGAAAGATTCAAACGCTCCTGACGTTCAGCCCACGATAAAAAATTAACGCCGGTGTCGCAAAACGCAGGCAAAACCGTCCGTCCGTGAAGGTCAATAAGCCTGCCGCTGAAACTTCCCGAGTCATCATCTATTGAAACTATCCGTCCGTCTTCAAACGTTAAATTTGAAGCTGTTCCGGAACGTGTATGTATTTTGCCGTTTATTAATGAAATTTTTTCCTGTCGGGTCTGATTCAATTTTCAAGAGCCGCCCCCTTTTTTATATTAACAGGAGTTCAGGAAGCAAAAAATTTTTCATCTTCCCTGCCTCCTGAGTAAAATTAAAATGTTTTGCTGAAATTCTGACCGATTCCGAAAATCTGCAATGACGTTTCCATCATTTCATTCTGCTCTTTGACGAGCCATGCTCCGAGTGCCATTCCGACTTTAGCCTGAGCTAAATCCATCGAAGCCTCAGCAACTGTCATCGGGTCTGCACCGCTCTCAGCAATTTTTGTACTCGCAGCGCCGGCAGTGTTCAGAGAATTTTGCATCATCGCCATTCCGTTCTGACCGAGCGTATTATTGTTTAAGCTGATCATTTTCAATCGACCTTCCTTTCTTAGAACTGAGAATATTATATAATATGAAAAATTTTCAAAATAATTTTCGGAGGTTTTGATTTCAAAATGGAAAATGAAACCCGCGTTGCAGTAATGAGCATCATCGTTGAAAATATCGCTTCAGTCGAAACCCTCAACAACACTCTTCACGAATACCGCGATTTTATTATCGGACGCATGGGCATTCCCTATCATCAGAAAAAAATCAATATCATAAGCATTGCCCTTGATGCTCCTCAGGACGTAATCTCGGCTCTGTCAGGACGTGTCGGAAATCTTGAAGGCGTGAACGTAAAAACAACTTTTTCAAAGTAAAAAAAATGCGCCGGGAGTTTTTGTTCTCCTGACGCAAATATTTTTTCTTTTTTAAGCTTCGGCTTCGGCAAGCTTTATCAGCTCATCGAAAACAAACTGAACTTTCGTGCCTATTACAATCTGAATATTTTCCTTTGAAGGTCTTACAATGCCGAGAACTCCCGGAACATTGATTTTCTGTTCGTTGACTTTTGCCGGATCGTTCACTGTGATACGAAGTCTTGTTGCGCAATAGTTGATGTCCTTGAGATTCTCAAAGCCGCCAAGTCCGTTTAAGACAGCGCGTGCAGTGTCAGTGTAGCTGCTCTGTGTTTCGGAAGCCGTTTTCTTTTCTTTTTTGACAATGTGCGACGTTCCGCGCCCCGGAGTTTTGAGATTAAATTTCTCAATCGCGAGTTTGAATGTGAAATAATACACCGCGGCAAAGCCAAGCCCGATTGGAATTATCAAAATAGGATTGACCGCAAGCGGGGCTTTGAAACTTAATATCCAGTCAACAAGTCCTGCGCTGAAATTAAATCCGCATCTAACAGGAAGATACGCGCATAACGCCATTGAAGCTCCCGTTAAAACAGCGTGAAGAACATACAGACCGGGCGCAAGGAACATAAATGAAAATTCCAGAGGCTCGGTGATGCCCGTGAAGAATGATGCAAACGCACCCGCAAGCAAAAGACTCGCCGCGACGTTTTTCTTGTCGGGATCAGCCGCTCTGAACATCGCGTAAGCTCCTGCTGTAAGTCCGAACATCATTACAGGGAAAAATCCTGTCATATACATTCCTGTTACGCCTAACGTTCCTGAACCGTCCCAAAATGTTCCAAGGTCATTGATCCCGGCAGTATCAAACCAGAAAACGGCGTTAAGCGCGTGATGAAGTCCAAGAGGAATCAAGAGCCTGTTAAACATTCCGTAAAGTCCTGCTCCGACAGGTCCCATATCGGTCATGGAAATTCCGAATTTCACAAGCGAACCGTAGAAGAAAGGCCAGACATAATATAAAACCACTGAGACTGCTATCGAAGCAAATCCCGTAACGATTGCTACACATCTTTTGCCGCTGAAAAATGCCAAAGCCTCAGGAAGCTCTGTGCGTTTAAATTTATTGAAACAGCTTGCTCCGATGATACCAGCTAAAATTCCGATAAAAGCATTTTGAATTTTCCCGAATGCCGCGGGTATCTTTGTAACGTCAACGCCCTGATACATAGCTACCGCGTTAGGCGATAAAAGATTCGTTATCATCAACCACGATACAAGACCTGCGAGTGCTGAGGTTCCGTCCTGCTCATCCGCCATTCCGATAGCAACACCGAGAGCGAACAGCAAGGGGATCTGATCAATGATTGCAGCGGCGGCTTTGATACAGAATGCTGCGATTATGTTGTTTGTTCCCCAGCCTACAGGGTCTATCCAGTAGCCTATGCCGTACAGAATACCTGCAATAGGAAGACATGCAACCGGAAGCATTAAAGATCTTCCGATTTTTTGAAGATACTTCATCATAATAAAAAAATCCCCCTTAAAATTTTTCTTCAGTATTATACTATCTAAAATAAAAGCTAAGTTTCTGAATGATTTTTAATTTCGTGAAAGGAGTTTTTTAATATGCTGACACGTCCTGAAAAAGTTCTCGGAGTTCTCGGCGGAATGGGTCCCGCAGCCTGTGCTGAATTTTTGAAAATTTTAGCGCGCGATGCTCCGGCGAAAAATGATTCGCAGCACCCGAAAATTATAATGCTCTCAGATCCCGACACACCTGACCGCAGCGATGGGCTTATGGGTACAGGTCCTGATCCATTACCTGTGATACGAAAAAATTTGCTGCAACTCGCTGAATGGGGTGCGGACGTTCTCGCAGTACCGTGCAACACGGCGCATTATTTCATTGACAGATTCCGCGATGAAATTCCTGTGCCGCTCGTTCATATTGTCGATGTTACCGTTGAAGCCGCAAAAGAGCTGAGCAAAGGAAACTGTTCGTGGCTGCTTGCGACTGACGGAACACAAAAAAGTCTGATTTATCCTTCATGCGCTGAAAAAAAACATTTTCATTTTCTGAAACCTTCCGAAGAACAGCAGAATAAAATTCAGTCCTGCATTCGTTACGTAAAGTCAGGAGATTTAAAGACCGCTGGCGAAATCATGCGCGATGTTGCCAATGAACTCTGGAGTGAGCGTGATGTTCCTGTTACGATGGGCTGTACAGAGTTGCCTTTGGCTTACGAAGCTTCCGGCTTGCCTGCTGAGCGTCAGGTTTCAAGTCTTAAAGCTTTGAGCGATGCCTGCATAAAAATTCTGTACGAAATCTAAAATTTTTTTAACTGAATCACGTGTTATTATTAAAAAAATTTAATTGTGAAAGGATTGAAATTTGATATATGCCGGAAGAAAATAATTTGCCGCAGCCCCAACAGCCACAGTATATATACGTTCGGTCTCCGGGCTATCAGTACGAAGAAGAAGCGGAAATAGATTTAGTTGAACTCTTCACAATTTTTCTCTGCACGTTTCTCGGTACGGTTCTCGCGCTTGCATATGCCTTCTCTCTGCCGTTCATATACAAGGCTGAATCGAAAATTATTCCAAAGGAAGGTTCCGGCGGCGGCGGAAGACTTGCAGGACTTGTTGCGCAGTACGGAGGACTTGCCAGCATGATGGGAATTTCCGTTCCTGAAGGCGCGGGCGGTACAGGCGCGGTGATGATTGACATTTTAAAGAGCAACACAGTCGTTGACGCGATAATAGACCGTTTCAACTTAATGGACGAAAACGGATTTGAATATCGGAAATTTGCGCGTGAAGCAATTCTGTCGAATTTTGAAGCCGATACAGACACAAAAGGAGGCAGCGGTATTATCACGCTCGCATACTCTGATGAAAGTCCGCAGCGTGCCGCTGACATTGTGAACGCATTCATTGAGGAACTTCAGAAAAAAATGACGGAAATGTCGTTACAGACATCAAAACAACGGCGTGAATTTTACGAATCACAGCTGTTTGAAGTCCAGCAGGAACTCGCGAACGCTGAAGACGCTCTGATGAAATATCAGCAGTCCAGCGGTGTTATCGTTCTTGAAGAACAGGCAAAAAAATTAATCGAGGCTATTGCACAGCTCAGGGCACAGATAGCGGCAAAAAATGTTGAAATTTCATCTTTGAAAACTTACACACGCCGTGATAATCCGCGGCTTAAACTCGCTCAGTCTCAGCTTGAAGCCATGCAGAACGAACTCAGACGGCTCGAAGAAGAACAGCGGCTCACGGGGGCGAGAACGTCATCGGGCGATATTAACATTGCAGTCGGAGAAATTCCTGAACTCGGAGTCGAATATCAGCGTTACATGAGAGCGTTGAAAGTCGCGGGGGCAAAATATGATTTTATGTTAGGTCAGTACGAATCGGCAAGGCTCGGAGAAGTTTCGGACTTTCCTGTCATTTCCGTCATTGATCCTGCACTGCCGCCTGACTACAAAGACAAACCCAAACGCGGAAGGATAACGATCATGGGAATGTTCATCGGAGGATTTTTGCCGACAGCGTGGTACGTTGGAAAATTCATGCTCGGCGAAATGAAAAAATCGCGCAAAAAAGATGACGAAGACGAAGACGATGACGACTACGACTTTTAACGCGCGTTGAGAAAAAAATTTTTCAGCTTCGTTGCTCTGTTATAATTCCCGGAGAAACGGAGCTGATTTTTTTATGAGAAAAGTTCTTTTCATATCTCAGAATAATTACAGACAAAACGAAATTGATTCAGCTGTTAAAAGAGCTTTTGAGCATTTTGAAATGAAATTCAAGCCCGGCGAAAAAATTTTATTGAAAGTCAATCTTGTAGCTGGACACGATATTGAAAGACGCGTTACCACAGATCCTTCGATAGTGAGAGCCGCCGCGAAAATAATTTTGGAACAGGGCGCAAAGCCTTTTATTGCTGACAGTCCCGGCATAGACAATTTTAAAAACGCCGCCGAAAAAGCTGGATTTTTGTCTGTTGCACAAGAACTCGGCATTGAGTGCCACGAGCTGACAGAGCCTGTCGATCTTCCTGTTGAAAAAGACGCGGACTTCAAAAAAATTCAGGTCAGCAGATTCGTTCTTGAAGCCGATAAAATTATCAATCTCGCGAAATTAAAAACGCACGGTCAAATGTATCTTACAATGGGCGTAAAAAATCTGTTCGGCTGCATTCCCGGAAGACTTAAAGCCGGCTGGCATTACAACGTCGGATTAAATCGTGAAAAATTCGCGTCTCTTCTTCTTGATATTTACAACGGGGTCAAGCCTTCTTTCACGATTCTGGACGGCGTTATCGGAATGCACGGAGACGGACCGACTTCGGGCGAACCTTACGGATTCGGTTTAATCGGAGCATGCGTTGACGCTCTCACGATGGATTTCTGGCTTTGCAAAATGCTCGGTGCAAAATTTGAAGATTATCCGCTCTATCTTGCCGCGAAAAAACGGAATTATCCGCAATGCATTTTGAATCCGAATGACATTGAGGGAGATTTTAATTCCGAAAAAATTTTTGAAGGCGTAAAACTTCCGAAAACCCGAACGATGAGATTACTGCCGCCTCTGCCTTTCATTGAAAGATTAATGACCTCGCGCCCCGTTCATATTCCGAAACTCTGCATAGGCTGCGGAAGATGTCAGGCTGTCTGTGCCGCGGGAGCATTGAAACACGAGAACAGAAAACTTCATTTCGATTACTCAAAATGTATTCGCTGCTACTGCTGCCACGAGATGTGCCCTGTTAAGGCGATTGAATTTAAGCCGAGCCGTCTTGTGTCGCTGGTGAACAGATTCACGCAGAAAAATTCTGTTTCCTGATTTCTAAAAAATATAAAGCTACGCCAATCGCGAACCATATTATGAGCAGTATATAAGACTCTTTCGCGAGCGAATTGTTCAGCCCTGGAATCGGAACAAGAAGCAAAACAGAAATCACTACGGAAATAACAAAACCCATAGCACTTAAAAACGCAACGTCTTTTCTGTTTTCCGCCAGCGAATATTTATGTGATGCAAGCGATGTGTAGCCGTAGCCGATTGCTCCTCCGAGAGAGGAAATATCAACCGTCCAGCCGAGAGCGTGTCTGCCCAGCAACGACGTTAAAATCGAAACGACCATGCAAAATATAATCGCGTTGAAAGGAACGCCGTTTTTGTTCAGAACTCCGAACCATGACGGGAGCATTTTCTCTCTTGCCATTGAATGTAAAAGTCTGCTCGTTGCGACATAAAAAGCCAGAACGCCTGTAAGAACCCCGCATATTCCGGCTACGCCTATGATGTAAAGTCCTGAGATTCCCATGATTTTATACGCCGCGTAAAAAGTCATTATGTTGCTGAAATCATCGCTTGAGTCCAGCGCGTCAACTCTTGCAGCCCAACTCGAAAAAACTTCAGGAATGACCGACGCGGCAAGAAATGTTAAAAGAACATAAAAAAAACATCCTGCTATGACGCTTGTGTCCATGATGACTTTGACTTTGCCGTTTGAAAAATGAGTTTCCTCGCTGAGCTGAGGAATAATATCAAAGCCGACAAAAGCCCACGGCGCAACAACAACAATCGAAAGAATCTGCACAAAATGACTCCTGTCATCGGGATAAAACAAAGGATTGAAATTTGAAATTTTTGCTTCGGGACTGAATATTGAAGCGGCAAGTATGATAAGGACGGCTGCAATCAGAATTACTACCATTGAATTTTGAATAACCGCGCCGATACGGACATTTTTTGACGCAACGTACGCAAAAAAAATCAGAGCAATGGATGCCGTCAGAAATTCGCCGAAATAAACATCATAGCCTGACACAACGTAATGGAATCCGAATTGAAAAGATTTGCCGAAAAGAGTCCTGAAAAACATGCTCAACGCCATAGCGTCCATGGGTATTATGCTGAGATAACAAAGTCCGAGAAACCACGCGCATAAAAATCCGTGTTTTTTTCCGAATGCCTTTTCTGCATAGACAAACTGTCCGCCGGACACCGAAAATTTTTTTGCCATATACCCGTAAGCATACGAGATTATTAACATCATAAAGGCTCCGATTTCCATCGCTATGAGAGTTCCAAAAAGCCCCGCACCTTTCAGAAAGGTCGTTCCGGGGCTGACGAAAGCACCGAAGCCTACGATACCTCCGAACGATAAAGTCCACGCATCGAATACTGATAATTTTCTTTTGAAGCTGAAATCTGAGGTTTTATTCATTGTGGTTAGGGGCGCGGACCTGCAGACTGTACAAGAGTTATAATTTGGTGTGTTTTAAGCTCAAGAATGCTTCGGAGTTTATTTTCATCAAAACTTCCGCGGACGATAGCGTTCCAGCCTTTTGAAGCGGCAAACAGATACACGTTCTGCATGACTGCTCCGGCATGAGCAAAGCCCCATCTTTCGATAGTTTCTCTCGGTTTCTGTTCGCTTTCCCACGCTTTCAGATCCTGAACATAAACGAGATTTACTGCCGCACGTCCGATATAAGCCGGAGTGCCTGTTGCCTGTCTGTAATCGCCTTTTGTTACCAGCTCAAGCGAATGTGAAGGAGCGTCAAATTTATAAACGCCGTCTCTGTTGAAAACATAAACGAAAGTATCCTGAACTCCTCTGCCGACGGGATGAACACGCAAACCGTTTTCTCTGTTGACACCGGCAGCAACGTAAAGAAGATCTGAAAGTTCCTGAGGTGTTAAGTCAGCGTCCCGAAATTCGCGTTCTGAGTGGCGCAGCGTGGCAGCTTCATTCAAAGGCATTCCGCCGGTTTTGTTCGGGGCTGGAAGATTCACGACAACAGCTTTCGCATACGAGGAGGCGGCGGATAAAAATAAAAACATCAGCGCAAACAAAAATTTTTTCATGTAAATTCGCTCCTTTTACGATAAAATTTTTAACAATTCGTCTCTCATTACAGCCGTGCCTTTTGACGCAACTTCCTTTATGACTGTAAAATTCAGCCAGCCCGGAACTTGAACATCCGCAGGATCAATCAGGTACGATTTTACTCCGCTCCGTAAATCATTGACAAGTCCTGCCGCAGGATATACAACGAGCGATGAGCCTATCACAGCAAAAATATCTGCACTGCGGACAAGTCTTGCCGCCTCAGTGATAGCGGGAACAGCTTCGCCGAACCAGACAATATGAGGGCGCATAAGTTCGCCGTCGGAATTTTTTTCACCGTAAGACATTGCACGATAGCCGATGTCAATGATTTTATTTTCGTTATTTACGGGTCTTGCCTGAGTTAAAAGTCCGTGAAGATGAAGAACATTCGTGCTGCCTGCGCGTTTCGTGAAGGTTATCTACATTTTGCGTTATGATTTGAACATCAAAATATTTTTCAAGTTCAGCTAAAATTTTATGACCGTCATTAGGTTGAGCCTTTTCAAGCTGAGTTCTTAAATCGTTATAAAAATCCGTAACAAGTTTAGGGTTTCGATACCAGCCTTCAATACTGGCTACATCTTCAACGCTGTAAGTTTCCCAAAGACCGCCTGAATCTCTGAAGGTTTTGAAGCCGCTCTCTGCGCTTATACCTGCGCCGGTCAGGACAACAAGACGTTTTTTATTTTCCACCATGAAAATTTTTCTCCCTGTATAATATAAAATAAGAAAAAAACAAAGACATTAAAAATTAAAATAATGATAGCATACATTTAAGAGGGGAAAATTTTAATTGCGATTCAAAGAGAGTTTTACATTTTTCAGACGTTTTACAAAATCGCCGCGAAAAATCGGAAGCGTTGCACCCAGCTCAAAATTTCTTACAAAAGCAATGCTCGGCAAGGTCGATTGGGAGAATGCAAATTTTATTGCGGAGCTTGGTGCCGGAACGGGTGTTTTCACTCGCGAGATCGTTAAACGCGCAAAACCTGACGCAAAAATTTTAGTCTTTGAAATCGATCCGGCTCTGCAAAAATTAATCCGTGATGAACATCCGGAACATAAAGGACTTTCGCTTCACAGTGATGCTCAGGAACTTTATAAATACATGGAAAATAACGGAATAAAGAAACTGGATTTTGTGATTTCAAGTCTGCCTTTCACAGTTTTGCCGCCGAAAATGACGGTCAGGATTCTGGATTCTGTTATGAAGGCACTGAAACCGGGCGGACATTTCGTAGCCTATCAATATTCTTCGATTATGAAACATGTTCTGAAGAAAAAATTTTCGCACATTCAAACAAGTTTTGTAGCGTTTAACATTCCTCCTGCGTTTGTTTATGACTGCTGGAGATAAGGGAAATTGAAAAGATTAAGACCGATCGTTGATGCGGCTATGACAGTTCTTTTGTTAATGTCAATGTCGTATGAAACGATCGGCAGTGTTTTTGAAAAAATTTTCGGTATTGATGCATACGAATACGGAGCGTTAATTCACGAATACATTGGAATTTCGTTTATTGCGCTCGTATTTTTTCATTTATGGCTTAACAGGCATTGGCTTCTGAATATTTTCAAAGGACGCTATAACATGGCGCGTTCTGTTCTTGTTCTTGCGGATATATTTTTGATTGCGGACATATTTTTTCTTTTAATCAGCGGTTTGATGATGTCGCAGATTTTGGGATTTGACTCTTTCAGTGAAAATTCTGCGATGTCCTTTGCACGTACGGCACATATGCTCGCGGCATACTGGGGCTATGTGATAATGAGTTTTCATGTCGGACTTCACATAAAAAAAATCCCGAAAATATTTTTTATAATTGCAGTTTACGGCTGTTACGCATTCATTAAACGGCAGATTTACGAATATATGTTCCTGCTGACTGAATTTGTCTTTTTTGACTTTGAAGAATCCTTAATTTATTTTTTCATTGACTATATTGCTGTGATGATTTTGTTTGCGGTGTTTGGCTCTTTCGTTATGAAGATTTGCAGAAAATAAAAATATTTTTTCAAAGAAAAATCATCGCTGTCCAGACAAAAATATTAAAACAAACGGCTGTGAACACTGCGCCTGATAACATATCTTTGCCGGCTTTAATCTCAGCTCTGAAATTTTCGTCTATTAAATCGAAAGCTCTTTCGACACTGCACTGTTAATCAGTTCAAGGCACATGACAACAAGCCACGAAAAAATTAAAATTATTTTCCGTTCGATAGTCAGCGGCACGAATATTGACACCGCAGCTATTAAAGCAAACACGACACATTCATATTGAAAAGCCTGCTCGTTCTTAAAGGCGTAGTAAAAACCGCTCAATGAATAACGGGACGCATTGAGCAGCCTTAAAAACGGATTACTGTATCTCAATTAAACCTTTTTCCTTATCATAAAGATAATTTTTATAAATCCGCGGTCTTTCGGCGTTGAATTTTTCGTTGATAACGCTTCTCTCAGGTTCATAACCGGGAGTTTCGATTCCTGCAATGTCAAGGATCGTATGAATTAAATCATCGGTCATATAGGGACGGTGAACGCTGTTCGCGATTCTTTCGCAGAGGTCGGGATATTCCTCGCGAAACTTTTCCGACACCCAGATTAAAAACGGAATCTCAATGCCATTTTTGTCTGCTCCTGTGTGATGTCCGACATAATCCATGCTGTCGTAAACTTCCTCGCCGTGATCGGAGATATAAATCACAATGGCGTTTTTATCTTCAAATCTTTTGATAATTTCATTTACGATAAAATCGT
>CAJODX010000087.1:0-2937 GCA_905233295.1 uncultured Synergistales bacterium
CACGCCGTGTTTTTTGAATCCGCGTAGCAGAGTTTGTTAGCGATCCTTACCTGCGGAGTTTCAAAACAGCCCGCCCACACAAAGACATCTTCGCGGCCGTAGCCTCCTGCGTGAATGACCCCCAATAATCGTCCCGCTATGATTATGCTTCCGCCCGCGACAATCTCTGCGCCAGGGTTTAGATGTCCCCACACAATAACATCGCCTTCGGATTCTATTCGCTGTCCCGAACGCATTGAATTATATACGACTTTAAGCTCTGAAATAGGCTCTCGTTGTGTTGGAGTTTCGATTTTATTTTCGTTTTTTTGAATTTCGAGTTCCGGTTTCGGAGCTTCGGATTTTTTTTCAGGCTCTTTTAATGTCAAACCTGCGGCCGCGAATAAGTTCAGGCTCTCTTGATTTTTTGAAAGCCACGCAGAAATTTTTATATCTTTCTCCCAGACTATGCTGTTAATCATGTGAAGGATTAAACGCCGCGAACATTTTCTATTTGCGAAGTCAAGCGCGACGCTCTGGCCGTCTGGAAGTTTATAAGCCGCAGCCGGAATCCGAACGAGAAGTTTTAATAGCTCGTCTTCAGAAAGACTCTCCGGCAAAAAAAATTTCATGCCGTAATGAGTTCTTTCCATTTTGATTCTTACCCGGGCGTCAGGTTTTCGTAATTTATTTAATAAATTCAAGTTTGGCATACCCACTCTAAATTAAAAATAAAAAAATTTTTCATAGAGTTAATTATTTTGTTTATCGCGAATTTTTGCAAGTGGCAAAATTTTTTCGCTATAATAATTTCAAATCCATAAATTAAAATCAAAAATCGAAATCGGAGGTTAAAAAATGAATCTCAAAGAAGACATGCGCGGCATCATCGACAGCGCGATTAAAGCAGTGTTGCCCGAGTCGGCAGTTAAAGAAGCTCTTGGCCGTGCAGAATTTCAAGCGAGAAAAGGCAAAGGCCGTTTAGTCGTTGCGTCAATCGGAAAGGCGGCGTGGCGAATGGCGAAGGCTGCGAGCGACATCTTAGGCTCTGAAATTTCCGGTGCTGTCGTTACGAAGTATGAACACTCGATGGGCGACATTAAAGGTCTTGAAATTTTTGAAGCTGGGCACCCTGTTCTTGACGAGAACACGCTGAAGGGCACGCGCGCTTTGCTTGAATACGTCAAAAATCTTAATGAGAACGACACTGTTTTATTTCTTGTTTCCGGCGGCGGCTCTGCACTCTTTGAACTTCCGGCCGAAGGCGTTACGCTTGACGACATGAAAGACATCACGAGCCAGCTGCTTGCGTGCGGTGCAGACATTGTTGAAATCAACACAATCCGTAAACATCTTTCAGCCGTAAAGGGCGGACGTTTTGCAAAACTCTGCGCTCCTGCTCATGTTTTCATGGTCGTTCTCTCTGACGTTCTCGGAGACAGGCTCGACAGCATAGCTTCAGGTCCGGCGTGGCATGATGATTCTACCAGTGAAGAAGCTCTCGCGATTGTGAAAAAATATTCGCTCAATGTAAAACCCGAATTAATGAAAATTTTAGCTCAGGAAACTCCCAAAAAACTCGATAATGTTACCGCTGTAATAACAGGCAGCGTTACGGCTTTGTGTCAGGCAGCCTGCGACATTGCAAAATCAAAAGGCTACAATCCTCTCGTTCTGACAACGACAATGACATGTGAGGCGCGTGAAGCCGGAGCATTCATTGCATCAACGGCGCGTGAGGTTCTGACATCGGGAAGACCTGTGCAGGCTCCCTGTGCGATCATCGCAGGAGGAGAAACTGTCGTGCATTTGACAGGACACGGAATGGGCGGGCGCAATCAGGAATTTGCCCTCGCAGCAGCGGCAGGCATTGCAGGACTTGATAACGTTGTCATAGCTTCGTTAGGCTCTGACGGAACAGACGGACCAACGGACGCAGCAGGAGGAATCGTTGACGGCAAAACAGAATCGATCCTGAAAGAAAAGAAAATTAATATTTCAGACGTTCTGAAAGAAAATGACGCTTATAACGCGCTGAAAGCTGCCGATGCTCTTTTGATGACAGGTCCGACAGGTACGAATGTCAATGATGTTGCGTTGGCATTAATAGGCAAGTGAAAATTAAAACAGAGCATAGTCAGTCTTTATTATTGAAAAAAGATCATGCTCTGTCTTTTTTCTTTTAATTTTATATTTTAACGGAGAGTGTATTTCCCCTGCAAAATTTCTCTGACTTTGTTATGAACCTGCTCGACTTCTTCAACTGTTAAAGTTCTTTCATTCGAGCGGTAACTCAGAGAATATGCAAGACTTCTGAACCCTTCAGGGATTCCTTTGCCTTCGTAAATGTCAAAAAGTCTTATTTTCTCAAGAGTCAGATCTCCGGCGGCTTCCTTCACTGAATTGCGAATGTCTTTCATCACTTCATCATTACTCCTGTCAATCGAAACGAGCAGAGAAATATCTCTGAACGATGCAGGGAACTGGCTCGCAGGAGAAAATTCAGGCTTGCGTCTCGCCGACAGCAACGTTAAATCAATTTCAAACGCATACACTCCGCTTACATCGAGTTCCTGTTCGATTGCCGGTTTTAATCTTGCGACCCAGCCGATTTTATTTTCGTTTATGAAAATTTCTGCGGTCTGTCCTGCGTGTGTGAAAGCTTCCTGACCTTTTCTGAACGTCGGAACAAATCCGCGTGACATTATCAACGCTTCAACATCGGCTTTAATGTTATAGAAATTTTCATTCCTATTATCAAACGGTGAACGTGTGTCAAGACCGTTAAATAAAATTCCTGCTGCATGGTCAGGTTCAATGTGTTCGCGTTCCGGGTCGGTTAAAAATATTTTTCCCTGTTCAAAAATTCTCACGGGGTCGCGCCAGCCTGATGTTACAGCATTTTTCAATCCCATTAAAAGACCGGGCAAAAGAGTTGTCCGCATTGCCATCTGGTCG
>CAJODX010000087.1:3011-7864 GCA_905233295.1 uncultured Synergistales bacterium
ACAACTTCAGTATATCCGCGCGACATTAAAACGTTTCTGACTGCGCCGGAGAGTTCCATTCCCGAGCCTATATCGGCACGGCGCGGCATTTCTCCCGGCAATCTTTCGGCAACATCGTTATAGCCGATGTAACGTCCGATTTCTTCGATTAAATCTTCTTCAATCGAAATGTCAGGTCTTGAAGCCGGCGGCATGAAAATTTTCTCTTCTTCAGAATTTTTAATCTGTCTGATTCCGAAACCTTCAAGAATTTTTTCAGCTTCGTTCATATTGTCCCACGACAGATACGTTGAAAGTTTTTTGCGCGTTAATTTAACGGGCTGAGGTTCGGGAATTTCATTTTCAGCGCTTAAAGGTCTGTAATCGACTTCAGCTCCGCACCAGTCGTGCATTAATGTTGCAGCTGCCATGAGAGCGGTTTTGCTCAAATTCGGATCAACAGTCCGTGAAAATCTGAAAGCGGCTTCGGAGTTAATCCCAAGTCTTCTTGACGTATGACCGACTCTCTGAGATGAGAAACACGCGCTCTCAATAACGATTGTGCTGGTGTCATCGTTAATGCCTGTCTGTTCGCCGCCCATCACGCCAGCAAGAGCAATAGCTTCACCGCCGCTCGTGATTAACATGTCGCGTTCGGTCAAAATTCTTTCTTTGCCGTCGAGAGTCTGCATTTTTTCACCTTCGTGAGCAGCTCTTACGGTTATTTCGCGTGCCGGAAGAGTGTTAAGGTCAAACGCATGCAGAGGCTGTCCAAGCATCAGCATAATGTAATTTGTAACATCAACGGCATTGACGATAGGACGCATTCCCATATGCGCAAGGTCGATTTTCGCAGTGAGCGGAGACTGAGCTATTTTTGCTCCTGTTGCAAGTCCGAGCCTGTAACACAAACAGCCTTTGTCAGGCAAAGAAATTTTTCCGAAATCTTCACACCATTCTTTATCCTGTTTTAAGGCTCTTAACCATTCCGGAGTTTTCAAAACGGATTTTGGATAAAGACCTTTAATCTCGCGTGCCATTCCGAGAATGCTCAATAAATCTCCGCGGTTCGGCGTTATCGAAACATCTAAAATAACATCGCCGATATGATAAAGATTTGCGGCACTGTCGCCGGGTCTTGCATCGTTCGGAAGGATCAGAAGTCCTGACGGGTCATCAACGTCATTAAGTCCGAGTTCCGCAGCTGAGAGCATCATTCCGAAACTTTCAACACCGTGAAAATCTCTCGTGCCGAGTTCCGTTCCGTTCGGAAGGACTGCGCCTGCACCGGCATAAAAGACCATATCGCCTTTTTTCATATTCGTTGCGCTTGTAACGCAGACGTGTTCGCCTGTGCCTGTGTTCAGATGAGCGACTGAATATTTTTTTTCGGCGGGGTGAGTTTCGAGCGCGTCAATACGAGCCGCGACTACACCTTTCATTTTGCCTGCGGTGTATGTTATGCCTTCGACTTCAGAGCCTGAAAAAGTCAGACGTTCGGCAAGTTCTTCCGGAGTAAGGTCTGAAGGTTCAATGTCAATGAAATTTTTTAAAAGTTCCAACGAAACTAACATTTTCCCGCCCCCTCAAATCCTGACATAAAATAAGAAACATTGCCGTCAAAAAGCAATCTCAAATCCGAAATTCCGTATTTCAGCATCGCCATTCTGTCAAGACCGAAACCGAATGCAAAGCCGTTGTAAACGTCAGGATCGATTTTTCCTGCGCGGATTACGTTCGGGTGAACCATTCCCATTCCAGCGACTTCAAGCCAGCCCGTGCCGTGGCATACGCGGCAGTGTTCATCGTGTCCTGAACATTCGACACATTCAATGTCAAGTTCCATTGAAGGCTCTGTGAACGGAAAATAACTCGCTCTGAAACGGTATTTAAGGCTTCTTCCGAAAAACGCGTTAATCATTTCCGCTATCGTTCCTTTCATTACGCTGAAAGAAACATTTTTATCGACTAAAAGCCCCTCCATCTGATTAAACATCGGCGAGTGAGTAGGGTCGTTATCGCGGCGGTAAACTTTTCCGGGACACACGACACGCAAAGGCGCACCGTATTTCAGCATTGAACGAATCTGAACGGGCGATGTGTGAGTTCTTAAAAGAGTTCCGTCAGGAAAATAAAATGTGTCCTGCATATCTCTCGCTGGATGCCATGCAGGAATATTCATGCACTCGAAATTATAAAAATCCTCTTCTTTTTCCGGACCTGTCGCTACGGAATAGCCAAGACCCTGCATTATATTTACAAGTTCGTGCATAGTCTGAATGACGGGGTGAAAAGCTCCGGCTGTGCGTCCGCGTTCCGGCAGCGTTACATCAATGCGGTCATTGATTTCCTGTTTTTCATTTTCGGCATCGCGGATATTTTTTGCGGCAGTGTCTAATCTCTGCTCAATTTCGTCGCGGAGTTTATTTATTTCAAGCCCGGCTTCTTTGCGCTGTTCGGGCGGAAGTTTCCCGAGACTTCTTAACAAAAGCGTAAGGTCTCCTTTTTTGCCGGTAAACCTTACGCGAATGTCGTTGAGTTCATCGAGATTTGATACCGTCCCTAATGCCGTGTCAAAATTTTCTTTTACGGCACTGATATTCATCAAATCATTTTGCATTTCTAAACTTCCTAATATACTTGAAAGGGAGCCGGAAAATTTTTTTATTTCAACTTTCTGACTCCCAGCTCCTGATTTCTAACTGTTTTTCACCTTTGCAACGAGTTCTCTGAATGCGTTGGCATCATAAATAGCGAGTTCTGAGAGCATTTTTCTGTTCATGTTTATGCCGAGTTTTTTGAGACCGTTCATAAATACGCTGTAACTCATTCCTTCGGCTCTTACTGCCGCGCTGATACGTGTGATCCAGAGTCTTCTGAAGTCGCGTTTTTTTCTCTTGCGGTCAACATAGGCTCTTGATAATGCCGCGAGATATGCCTCACGCGCTCTGCGGTAAACATTTTTGCGCTGACCCCAGTAGCCTTTTGTGATTTTAAATAATTTTCTGCGTTTTTTATCGCTTGCTGATGCACCTTTTACTCTCATGATCCGGCACTCCTTTCAGGTTTTGTTAGTCGTAGGGGAGCAAATGTCTCATCTGCTCTGTGAGTGTTTCTGTTACGTAGCCTGTTTCTTTAAGTCTGCGCATTCTCGAAGGCTTTTTGTGAACAAGAATGTGAGAGCGGCTGCATTTACGGTACGCGAATTTTCCTGATGCTGTTTTGAAAAATCTTTTTTTTGCGCCGCTGTGTGATTTTAATTTCTGCTTTGCCATTGAAATTTCCCCTTTCAAAATTTTTAACTCTTCAGCGGAGTTAGTAAAAGTCTCATGTAACGTCCTTCCATCATCGGTTTTGATTCGCATTTGCCGACATCTTCACATTCAGCTATAACGCGGTTCAAAACTTCTTCGCCTCTTTCAAGGAAAGACATTTCGCGCCCTCTGAAGAACACCGAAACTTTTACTCTGTGCCCGTCTTCAAGAAAATTCCTGACTGCTTTTGTCTTGAAATCAAAATCGTGTTCGTCAATCTTCGGACGCATTTTAATTTCTTTAAGAGCCTGAACTTTCTGTTTTTTGCGGGCATCTTTTTCTTTTTTCTGCAACTGATAGCGATACTTCCCGTAATCCATGATCCTGCACACGGGAGGCTGTGCCATCGGAGCAACTTCCACGAGATCGAGAGCCTGTTCCTGTGCCATTCTGATAGCTTCGACCGTGTTTGTGATTCCAACTTTGACTCCGTTCTCGTCAACCAAAAGAACCTGAGATGATGTTATTTCCTCGTTGACACGCGGAGCATTTTCTTCATTGCCGGGCAATATTTCCCCTCCTTTTTGATTTTCTGCCGCAGCTTTGCACAAAAAAAATCAGAGCGACTCAATTCAAGCTGCTCTGACGTTATATGCGTTTAGATTCAGAGTTAAATTCAGCTACTTGAAAATTTTTTACCCCGGCAGTACGTTTGAATGAAAAAAAATTTTTAATACGACCGCTCGGGAGAGCCTTTAGCAATATAACACGGAAAGGAAATCCGCGCAAATATCAGAGCGGAAAATTTTTCATTAAATGCCCGAAAACTGTTTCTTTGCCGCTGAAAGTTTTTTTGAGCCAGTTCTGACGCCACGCAAGTTTTGAAAAAAGCGCGGAATTTTTTATATCGTCAAAAATTTTTTCGCTCCATTCTTTGTTTAAAGAATTTTCAAGTTTATATATGTCATCATTCACAACAGGAACTGAATCCAGAAGTTTTTTACATTCAGAAATTTCTTCGCATGCGAGTGCTATTGCGTAATCAGCAAGAAAATAATCAATAAGAATTTTCTGATTTTTCCAGTATTCCGTGAAAAATTTGAGTACAAAGCCGCACAGAATATTTTCTTTTTGAGCAGCAAATAAAAAATTAGTCCAGCGATCCTTCGCAACATTTCTGTTTTTCGGAGTCGGAGATCTTTTTATTGTGTAATATCCGCTCTCAAAAATTTTTTCAGGAATATCTTTATTTACAAATATCGTTGAATCCAGCCACATTCCGCCGTAATTAAAAATCAAATACAGCCGTATAATGTCCGAAAGATGAGTTATCGTTATTGCTCCGGCATGAAATTTTTCCCAGATATATTCGGGAAGATTTACATATTTGAAAAGATTTTTCTGCGTTAAGACTTTGAACGGATGAGAGCCGCAGTGTTCTCTGACGCTTGCATGGCAGATTTTTACGATGTCTGGAAGATTTTCTTCGCCCTGCCACCATAAAGTCCAGATTGCGGAATTTTCTTTTCCTTTTTGAATTTCGTTTGTTTTTAAATAAAAATCTTTTTCTTTGTATTGTACAATGACCTCGGAATAATTTTTTTTCAGATATTCGAGAAT
>CAJODX010000088.1 GCA_905233295.1 uncultured Synergistales bacterium
TCCGAATAACTTTTCTGACATTTTATCAATTCCTTTTTAATTCAAATATCCCGGTTCGTTGTAAATCAATGCGATGATTTCAAGGTCAGAGTCCGAATTATTTTCGATTGCGTGCCACTGTCCGACATTGATTAAACAAACGTCCCCCGCGCTGACATGAGTTTTTTTACGTTCGCCGTTTTCTGAATAACCTTCATAAAAATCTCCCTCGCCCTTAAGAATATAATAGGGTTCGGTGTCGTGAACATGCTGATGCCAGCCGACGCTTGAACCTGACGGGATAATGTTGTGAGCGAAAAGTCTTCCGTGCCCGCTGAGTTCTTCTTTCGAGACTATGTGTCCCATATAACGAACGCCTTTGCTTTCGGGGAAACCGCCGCTTGTTTCAACTTTTTCAACTTTACGAATCATTTTTTTACTCTCCTTTTATAAAATTTCTTCGAGAATTTCAACGGCATTGGCAACGCAGTCATCGCATGAACATAAAACTTTGCCGCCGTTGTTCACGCCTTTGAGTTCTTTGCAAATTGAAGCGCCGCATTTTTCCGTGAATCTTTTGTATAAATCCGCCGCGTCTTCTCTGACGGGTTTGCCTTGAAATTTCATCATGCCCAGAACGAGCTGAGCTCCGCATAACGCACCGCATGTTGCCTCCATACAGCCCATGCCAAGTCCGAAGCCTGCACCGAGTTTTTTGAAAGTCTGTTCATCTATTCCCGTTTCTTCCGTGAAGACGCACGCCACAGCCTGACAGCAGTTGTAATGTGCATCTCCTGTTCTCTGTTTGAGTTTTACAGCTCTTTCTTTTTTATCTGACATTTTTTATTTTCTCCGACTTTTTTTAAATAAAATTTTTTTATGAGCATTCAGATTTCAATGCTGAGCATCCCCACGCCTAAAGCCAGTCCTTCATTACTGTATAGCCTTGTTAAAGGCACAACATTACTTTTTATAACTCAGCAATTTTGGTTTAGAATAATTAATTTAAAAAATTCTGTCAATATTTTTATAGAAAGAATTTTTTTTTAATTTTGGGATAAAATATTTTCGGAATAAAAATTAAATTTATTTAACTGGAGAAAAAACTTTATTATTATGATTGAAAGATATTCAGAACGTGATATTTCAAATCTCTGGGACGAATATAACAGACTTAAGGTTATGCTCGATGTTGAAATTGCAGTCTGCAAAGCATGGACTGAAATGGGAAGAATCCCTCAAAGCGCACTCGATGACATTATCGCAAACGCAAGTTTCACTGTCGAGAGAGTTCAGGAAATCGAAAGAAAAACACAGCACGATGTTGTTGCATTCGTCAGCGCAGTAGCTGAAAACATCGGACCGAACGGAAGATATTTGCATCTCGGAATGACGAGCAGCGATATTCTTGACACAGCAAGCTCGATAATGCTGCGGGATTCGCTTGACATTATCATTCGTGCGCTTGATGAACTTGATTTTGTTGTTGAAGAACTCGCGAAAAAATATAAATATCTTCCCACCATCGGACGCACTCACGGCATTCACGCCGAGCCGATGTCAATGGGACTGAAATTTTTGAACTGGCACGCTCAGCTTCTCCGCGACAAAGGCAGACTTGAATATGCCCGCAAAGATGTTTCGGCAGGGAAAATTTCCGGTGCTGTCGGTACTTACGCAATGTCTTCGCCGCAGCTTGAAGCGCGTGTGTGTGAAATTTTGGGACTTGAACCGGCAAAAGTTTCAAATCAGATTTTACAGCGCGACCGTCATGCAGGAGTTTTGAACGCCCTCGCCTTGATGGGCGGCACTCTTGAAAGAATGGCGCTTGAAATCAGAAATTTACAGCGCACTGAAGTTCGTGAAGCTCTTGAGCCTTTCGGAGTCGGACAAAAAGGTTCGAGCGCAATGCCGCACAAAAAAAATCCTATAAAATGCGAAAGAATCTGCGGAATGTCAAGGCTTCTCCGCGGCTATGCACTCACGGGAATGGAAAATATCGCTCTTTGGCACGAACGCGACATCAGCCATTCTTCAACAGAAAGAGTCATCTGGCCTGACGCGTTTAACATCGCGGCTTTTATGCTCCGCAGCATGACAAAAATTTTGAAAGGTTTAACGATTGATGAAATCCGCGTAAAAGAAAATCTGAATCAGACAAACGGACTTGTTTACAGTCAGAGAGTTTTAACATTCCTTCTTGATGAACTGAAACTTTCACGCGAGGACGCTTACGCAATCGTTCAGGACAACGCAATGAAAACGGCTTCGAGCGGAGTTTCATTTGTGGATCTTCTGACAACGGACGCAAGATTGAAAGATGTTGATACGGAACGTCTGAAATCTTTGTTTGAAAATGATTTTTATCTGCGTTACGTTGATGATATTTTCGCAAGATTTTTTGATAACGAATGACAACTAAAAAATTTTGCGTAAAAGTTTACGGCTGTCAGATGAACGTCTATGATGCCGACAGAGTAAGAACGGTTTTAAGTTCACGCGGCTGGCAGGAAGTCGACGAAAATGAAGCCGATGTCGTTATGATTACGGGCTGCAGCGTCAGAGCAAAAGCCGAGCAGAAAGTCTGGAGCGAACTCGGGCTTTATGATGTTTCGTGGAAAAAAAATCAAAAGCCTTTAGTCGCTCTCACTGGCTGTATAGCTCAGAGAATCGGCGGAAAAGCTCTGAACCGTTTCCCGTATGTCAGGCTCGTTGCTGGTCCCCGTCATATCGGAATGCTGCCGAACGCAATCGAACAGATTTACGAACACCCGAAATCAAGATTAAATCTTCTCGACACGGACGCAAGAGAATTTTACAGTCTTGACTTTGACGCGGACAATATAACGATAAAACGCGAAAACAAATACAAAGCCTACATCACGATAGCTCACGGGTGCGACAATTTCTGCACATACTGCATCGTGCCTTATGTTCGCGGTCGTTTTGTTTCAAGAAAACCCGAAGAAATTTTCGCTGAGGCTGAAATGCTGATAAAAGACGGCGTGAAGGAAATAACTCTGCTGGGTCAGAACGTCAACAGCTACGGCAAAGATTTAGGATTGAATTTTTCGTGGCTTCTGAGACGCGTTGCACACATGGAGGGTTTAAAGCGCGTGAGGTTTGTTACATCACTGCCGCAGGATTTCACTGAAGATATTGTTGACGTTATGGCTGAAGAGGAAACTGTGTGTCCGTCGTTAAATTTGCCGATACAGAACGGCAGCGACAGAATATTAAAATTAATGAACAGAAAATATTCTTACGCCGAATATCTTGAAAAAGTCAAAATGACGCGCGAAAGGATTCCCGATCTCGGACTGACAACGGATTTAATCGTTGGATTTCCCGGCGAAACTGACGAAGATTTTGAAGCTTCGATGAATGCACTGCGGGAAATAAAATTTGATTTAGTTCACAGCGCGGCATATTCCGAACGTGAAGGCACACCTGCGGCAACAATGGAAGGGGCTTTGCCTGCGGATTTAAGATTAAAACGATTGACAGCCTTGAACGAATTGCAGGACAAAATAACGCTCGAAATCAATCAGAAACTCACTGGAAAAATTTTTGAAATTCTTGTTGACGCACCGGCTCCAAAAGGCGAAAATCTTTTGCAGGGACGTACGCCTTCTGACAAGGTTGTGATATTTGAAGGCGGCAAAGATTTACTCGGGAAATTCATAAACGTTAAAATAACTTCGGCTGAAGCATGGTGTCTTCACGGGGAAAAAATATAAACTCAAAGAGGGGGAATAAAATTAAAATGTCAATGACAATGACTCAGAAAATTCTTGCGCGGCACGCAGGACTTGATGAAGTTCATGCCGGACAGCTGATTCAGGCAAAACTTGACCTGACGCTCGGCAACGACATCACCTCGCCTGTGGCAATCAATGAATTTGAATCCGCAGGCTTTGATAAAATTTTTGACAAAAACAAAGTCGTTTTGGTAATGGATCATTTCACGCCGAACAAAGATATTAAATCCGCAACGCAGTGCAAACAATGCAGGACTTTCGCGAAAAGATTTAACATCAAAAATTTCTTCGATGTCGGCACGATGGGAATCGAACACGCTCTTTTACCTGAACAGGGGCTTGTAGCTCCCGGCGAGGCTGTTATAGGTGCGGACTCGCACACATGCACATACGGCGCACTCAATGCATTTTCAACAGGTGTCGGTTCAACAGATTTAGGCGCGGCAATGGCTGTCGGCTACACGTGGTTCAAAGTTCCTGCGGCGATAAAAGTCAATGTAACTGGAAAGAAAAAAGATTTTGTTTCCGGCAAAGACGTAATTTTATATTTAATCGGCAAAATCGGAGTTGACGGAGCGTTATATAAATCTCTTGAATTTTCCGGCGAAGGTCTGAAAGAACTTTCAATGTCCGACCGTCTGACAATAGCAAATATGGCGATTGAAGCCGGCGGCAAAAACGGAATTTTCCCCGTTGATGACATAACACGCGAATATCTCAAGGGACGTGTAACACGCGAATGGACGGCTTATGATCCTGACCCTGACGCGGAATATGAAAGCGTTGTTGAATTAAATCTTGACGAAATCGACTGCACCGTGTCTTATCCGCACCTTCCTGAAAACGCAAAACCCGCAACAGAAGGCAAAGATATAAAAATTGATCAGATTGTAATAGGCTCTTGCACAAACGGGCGCATTGAAGACCTGAAAGCCGCCGCTGAAATTTTGAAGGGCAGACATCTTGCTGAAGGCGTGAGGGGAATCATTATCCCTGCGACACAGAATGTCTACCGC
>CAJODX010000089.1 GCA_905233295.1 uncultured Synergistales bacterium
GCGTAGTCGCTACCAAGCACAAACAAAGCTACTGAAGACGCAATGAAAAGAGAAATGCAAAGTCCGTTCATTCCGTCAATGAGATTATATGCACTCGTCAGACCGGCATTCGTTACATTGCAACAGGCGGAACTTTAATATTTTTCTGCGGCTATCTTGACGATATGTGTTCGCTGAGTCCGTTTTTGAGGCTCGGACTTCATATGCTGGCTTCAGCTCTTGTTGTACTGCCGATGAATTTCAATCCTGTCGCGAGTGTTTTTGCGGTTTTCTGGATTGCCGGTCTGACGAGTGCATATAATCTCATTGACGGAATGAACGGACTTTGCATTTCTCTTTTCATTGCGTCTTCAGTAGCTTTGTTTGTGCTTGGCAGCGACTACGCGATTATTTACACGGGCGCGATGGCATTGGGAATTTTGTGCTGGAATTTTCCTGCGGCTCAGACTTTTCTCGGTGATGGCGGCAGCACTCTGCTCGGATATTTATTCGCATCGCATTTTATGATGTCAGCGTTGCCGAATCTTAAAAGCGTCAGAGTTTATGAATTTATTTTGTTGCTCGTTCTCTTCGGCGGTATTCCCGTTGTCGATACCTTAACGGCTTTTACAAGGAGAATGCTTTCAGGAAAATCACCGTTCTATCCCGACAAAAAACATCTTCATCACATTTTGATTTCTTTAACAGGCTCGAACATTTTGACAGTGAGCATTATTTTAACTCTTCAGGTTTTAATGCTTTTCGGCGGAATACAGTTATATTTAAGGATAAAATAAAATGAAAAATATTGTATGCGTAACAGGCACGCGTCCCGAAGCCATAAAGATGGCTCCCGTTATTCTGGAATTAAAAAAAAATTCTGATTTCAATGTTACAACTCTCGCGACAGGACAGCATACAGATATGCTGAGACAGGCGTTAAAAGATTTCGGAATCGTTCCCGATGTTGACTTGAATATTATGAAACAGGCGCAGTCTTTGGATTACATAACATCAAGCGTCCTGCAGGGTGTTGGAAAATTTCTTGATGAAAACAGACAGGATTTAATTTTAGTTCACGGAGATACTTCAACGACATTCGCGGCGGCACTGGCAGGATTTTACCGTCATGTTCCGGTCGGACACGTTGAAGCAGGCTTAAGAAGTCATAATCTTGCTTTGCCTTTTCCCGAAGAAGCCAACAGAATTTTGACGGACGGGATCGCGGATTTATTTTTTGCACCGACTGAAGGCGATGCTGAAAATTTACGACATGAAGGCAAGAGCGAAAATATTTTCATCACCGGCAACACCGTCATTGATGCGCTGTATGACATTCTCGAAAGACGCAAGGGAATGACCGAACCTGATTACATTCAAAAAATTCAAGACCGCCCGATGATTTTGATGACGGCACACAGGCGCGAGTCGTGGGGAAAAACTCTCGAGGGAATCTGCGCAGCTGTCATTGACATCATAGAAGAAAGAAACGATGCCGTGTTTTTGATTCCGCTGCATAAAAATCCCGCTGTTCGAGATGTCATAAAAAATATTCTGAAAGATTTCAGCGAAAATGTTATTTTCACTGAGCCTTTGAATTATCCGGAATTTGTTTACGCCATGAACAAAAGTTTTTTCATTCTTTCGGACAGCGGCGGAGTTCAGGAAGAAGCCAGCGCGATAAATAAACCCGTTTTAATAATGCGGACTCTGTCGGAACGTCCCGAAGCCGTAACTCACGGAACATGTATTCTCGCAGGCACTGAACGTGAAAATATTCGCAGAGAGGCATTAAAGATTCTCAACGAACCTGAATATTTAAAATCTATAATCGCAAAAAACAAAATGCCTTTCGGAAACGGAACGGCGGCTAAACAAATTCACGGCATCATAAGAAAATTTTTAGATATTCAGTGATCTACGCCGCTGTGAGTCAGGACGCTGCTGAAGGTCTTAACGATACACATTAAATCAAAAATGAAAGATTCTCTTTGAACGTATTCGCCGTCGAGTTTTGCTTTCTCTTTGTTAGGAACATCATCGCGTCCCTTTATCTGTGCCCAGCCTGTGAGTCCCGGTCTTATGTCGTTTGCACCGTATTTGTCGCGCTCTTCGATAAGATCAAACTGATTCCAGAGAGCCGGACGCGGACCGACTATCGACATATCGCCTTTGAGAATATTGAAAAGCTGCGGGAGTTCGTCAATGGAATATAATCTCATCCAGTGCCCGCACTTTAAAATATAATCTTCGGGATTTTCCAGAAGATGTGTAGCTGTGTCATGCGGCGTTGAAGTTTTCATTGTTCTGAATTTATAAATCATAAAATGTTTTTTATGAATCCCGACCCGTTTTTGAAGGAAAAATACAGAGCCTCCGTCTTCAAGTTTTATTATTGCCGCGAAGATTATCATAGGAACGGCAAAGACTGACAGCGCGATAAAACTCAAAATAATATCAAGAAATCTTTTAATGAATGTTTTATACATATTGCAAGACCCGTGTTTCTTAAAAAATTTTCTTGAAACATTATAGAATATTTTTTAATGCAAAAAATAAAAAAATTTTGTGATAAATTATAAAAAAAATTTACGGAACATGTAAGGAGAATCTTTGTATTGCGTTTATTCATAACAACTCTTTCATTATTAAGCGTCATTGCCTTCGGTTATGCTCTTGCAGGTTACGGGAGTTCACTCGCTGGAGGCTCAATCAACACTGACTATGTTATAAAGGGACTTTGCGCAGGCATTGCTCTTGGCGGTCTTGCAATGTTTTTATGGTACAGGCACAGAAAAGATTTCTTTGATTAAACATGGATTAAGCATGAAAAATTTTTTAGAAATTCAAAATCTCTTTTATAAATATCCTGACGGACATGAAGCATTGAAAAAAATAAATCTTGAAATTAATCCGGGCGAAAAAATTGCTCTCGTCGGGGCAAACGGCTCCGGAAAATCAACTCTCCTGCTCTTAATCGCCGGAGCTATGGAGCAGACTGAGGGAAAAATTTTTTTCGATGGTTCGGAAGATTCAAATTTCAGAAGAAAAAAGACAGGTTTAATTTTTCAGGATGCTGATGACCAGATTTTAATGCCAAGCGTTATTGAAGACGTTGCGTTTTCACCGGCTGCATACGGAATGAAAGCTGACGAGGCACACTCTATGGCAATGAAAATTTTAGAATCTCTCGGAATTGAACATCTTGCCAACAGAGTTCCGCATAAACTTTCGGGCGGTGAGAAAAGAATGGTAACATTCGCCGGAACTCTTGCGGCTGAACCTGAACTGCTGCTGCTTGATGAACCTACCGCAGCTCTTGATCCAGCCGGATGCAGACGTGTCATAAAATTTCTAAAAAATACAAAAACGGCAATGCTCCTCGCAACTCACGACTTGAATATGGCGCTTGAAGTCTGTGATTCAGCTCTCATAATGTCGCACGGAGAAATTTCCGCACGGGGAACACTGCCGGAACTTTTCGGCGATAAAAAACTTTTAGCCCGTTATAATCTTGCTGCCTTTGATTAAATAATCCATTCCCGACCACACAGTCAGGATCATCGCAACCCACATAACAGCCATTCCGCCCGGAATATGCAAAATCAACATTGTCAGGGCGATAATCTGGCTTACCGTTTTTAATTTTCCGCCTTTCGATGCCGCTATGACAACTCCTTCGGCAGCTGCAACAAGACGCAGACCTGTAACTATAAATTCGCGTGTTATTATCACCATGACAATCCATGCAGGAAGCCTTTGAAATTCAATCAAAGCCAACATTGCCGCAATTACGAGAACTTTATCGGCAAGAGGGTCAATAAATTTTCCAAGGTTTGTAACGAGTTTGTATTTTCGCGCTATAAGACCGTCGAACATATCTGTCAGAGCCGCGATTATAAATACAAATGCTGCAAGAGCATCGCCCCAGCTCACGTCAGAAAGGACGGGAATCAGTTTGCTGTCGATTTTCAGCGATAAAAACAATAAAACCAACGGCGCAAGAAAAACACGGATTAAACTCAGCGTGTTGGGAACATTAAAAATTTTTGAGCGCAAAATTTCTTCACCTCATCAAGTTTTCGGATAAGAAAAATTATATCCTTTTTTTAACTTTTAATTTAATTTCGCGAGTTCTTCCCACAGCTCTTTTTGCTTGGAAGTCAAATTTCTTGGAATTTCAATTTTTATCCGAATATATAAATCTCCGTTCGTGCCGTCGCGTTTCGGCATCCCTTTGCCACGAACCCTTAATTTTTGTCCGTCTTGAATCCCGGGAGGCATTTTTATCATAACTTCGCCGTCGAGAGTACCGAGCGTCAAATCTTTTCCGAGTACAGCATCACAGACTCCGACTTTAATTTCACGCGTCAAATCATAATCTTTGACTTCAAAAATTTTATGCGGAGCAACGTGAATATTCATGTAAATATCTCCGCCGCCGTCAGCTTTACCCGGAAGTTTTATCTGCGAGCCTTCTGTTATGCCTTTGGGAAGATTGACTTTAATATTCCGTTTTCCCTTCGAGCTGCTGATAGCAAACGTATGAACGCCGCCTTTTACGATGTCTTCAAGCTGAAGAGTTACACTGCCTTCAGAGTCCCGCCGAACGGGCTGATGAAAATTTGAGCCTCCGAAAATATCCTGAAAGCCACCGAAATTTCTGCCGCCACCGAAAAGAGTTTCAAAGAAATCGCTGAAGCCTCCTCCCATATTGCCCGCCGCCGAAATCAACGTGCTGCCAGCCGGGGGGCGGAGTGAAATCCTGACCGCTCTGCCAGTTCATACCCAGAGTGTCATATTTTTTTCTTTTCTCAGGGTCTTTGAGGACTTCATAAGCTTCGTTAATTTCTTTATATTTTTCTTCAGCGTTTTTTTCTTTTGAAACGTCAGGATGATATTGTTTAGCGAGTTTTCTGTAAGCTTTTTTAATCTCGTCAGCTGTTGCCTCGCGTGAAACTCCTAAAATTTTGTAATAATCTTTATACTGAACTCCCATGTTTAATCTTCTCCCTGAAAAATATTTTTTCTGACTAATTTTAACTTTAATTAAAACGCTGTCAAATTATTTTTTCTCTCTAAGCATACAGTAGCCTGTAACTGTCAAAATATATTCGTCTGTGTTATGAGAGCCGTCAGGATTTTCCCACGAAATTTTTGCGGGAGTACACGAGCCATCAGAAAAAAAATTTATTACGCTGGGTTCAAAATTCCAGCCGCTGGAGTCCGGCATGTTTTTCATTTTTATGTTCTGCCATTCCAGAATGACAGGTCTTGTTTTATTTGTTCCGAGAAACGCGCTCAGACTGTCCTCTTCAACTTCACGCTGAACGAGGGCTTCTGCGAAAATATAACCCCTCTTTGATGCTCCTTCGGTTTTAATCGAAAGACGGACGGGAGTTCCTGAAAGAGCCTTATCGCCGGCTTCTTCGATTGCACGTTGCAAAACAGCGGCAGGAGGCTCGAAATAATATGAAAGTTTCGGTATCGCAACTCCTGCCATAAGTCCCATAATCGAAAGAACAAGAAGAATTTCGATTAATGTAAATGCTTTGCGTTTCATAAAATTTTGAATTTAAAATTTAATCGTTATTCGTTATATCCGCGTTGACGCCTTCTCCGCCTTCTTCGCCGTCAGGACCGTAGCTTATGATTAAAGGCTGTCCGTTCTGATTGCGGTATACGTAAGGATTGCCCCATGGATCTTCGGGAACTTTTTTCATGTAGCCGCCCTGCTGATAGCGTCTTGGAACGGGTGAAGTTGTCGGAGCGGTAACGAGAGCTTCAAGACCCTGCTGTGTACTCGGATAAAATCCGTTGTGAAGATGATACATTTGAAGAGTCTGCTCAAGCTGTCCGATTTGAGTTCTTGCTGCTGTGCGCTGTGCCTCGGAAACGTTGCTGCCGATATTGGGAACGACAAGAGCCGCAAGCAGACCCAAAATTACGACAACGACCATTATTTCAATGAGTGTGAAGCCTGAACGCCTGCGCACAAAAATTTTTCTGTTTTTATTTTCTGTATTCACTGTAAAAAAACCTCCTGAAATTTCTCAATTATAAAATAATAATATCTCAAAGCTGAAAAAAAGGCTATTGCTCTTGATCGCAGGGCAACAGCATTTACTTTTCACTCTGGAGATGAATCGCGAATGAAAAAATCGTAAAGTTATTGAAAAATTTTTCTTCGTGAAATTTTATGAAT
>CAJODX010000090.1 GCA_905233295.1 uncultured Synergistales bacterium
ATGGCGTGCGTGTTTTTGAATTTCGTCGCGTACTGCCCTTGGATCAGGAATGTTATGAGCTTTTACCTCTTTTTCACTCGTGCCCGGTGATGAAATTGCGACATCGCCGATGTTCAAAAGTGTCTGAATGGCGTTCTGTTTCACGTCAATGTCAGCGATTTTCGTAAGACCGATTTCCTTTGAAATTTTAAATTCCGTGAAAAGTTTCAGCGGATGGCATTCAACGTATTCGACTTCCTGATTTTCGGGTCTGTCGGGATCATCTTTCAAAATTAATTTCATTGTGGCGCGTTTCAGCGCAATTCCCAAGAAAATAAAAACGTCAACAACAAACGCAGCTATCCACATCCATTTTAATCCTGCTCCTGAAGTAAAAGGTCCCCAGATGCTGCCGGCAACAGCGAGAATCAAAATAAGAATCATAAGCGAAAAGAGTCCGTAGAAGCTGCGCCACGCTGTTCTGTATTCGATGCGGGTCATGTTTGAATCCTGACTCATAATAAAAAATTTTCCTCCTTGTAATTCATTTAACGCATTAATTTTTTGTTGAAGCTATTATAGCATTCACGATTGAACATAACGCGAGATTTAATTCTTTTTGAGCGGCTTCTCGAAATGCTGGTAATCTTTCACGCTCTTCCAGTCTCCGCCCCATTCAAAGCCGTGCTGAATGAAAAGTTTGTAGCAAAGATCATCGTGGTCGATTTTATGCGGAAAATTTTTGCTCCTGTCAACATACTCACTGGCGGTCGCAGGCTCAATGTTGATTTTTCCGTCAACTTCCTTTACATACGGATTGTAGAGCGTGTTGATGTCAACAGCAAGTCCGTAGCCGTGATTTGAAACTTTTTTCGTGTGCGAGATGAACCTGAAATTGAAACTTGATGAATTATTGTCGCGCATTGATGTTTCGTCATCAGCGTTGTATTCGTCAACGAGACGGATTTTTTCGATTTGATATTTCGCTTCGTAAAGTTTTTTGAAAATATCAAGCATATCGCCGGCAATCGCTGCGTTACAGATCATTTCGCCCTCGTGAGTTTCGCCGTCAAAGCCGATGTGAAGAACATGAAGGTATCTTAAATCGCTTAAAGGCACGATGCAGTCATCTTTATAAGATTTGCCTTTGATGCGGGCAAAAATCACATCGTCAATTTCAGACGCATAAAAATTTTCATTGGCACAGACAGCAGACACCATTAAACAGCAAATTAAAACTGCAATACAGAATCTAACCATTTGAACGCCTCCGTTGCGTCATAATTTCCAGAATGCGGATAAAGCCAAGCAAATTCAAAATTCAAATTTTTTACTCCTGTGCTGTTGAGAAGTTCGTGATAAAAAACCGTTTCAAGAGCAAACGAAGAATCCCTGTCCTTCATTCCCCAGCGTACATACCAGTTCGGTGCGGTCGTTACGTTTTTATCTCTCGTGAGATAGTCGAACGGGCATGTCATTTTTATCTGAGCCGCGAGCATTCTTCCCTCGTCTGTTTTCATAAAATCGTCCCATTCAAGCCCAGTGTCATCTTTGCCGACGGAATTTTTAACAGTGTCTTCGTTCCATGAAACAAATTCAAACGGGCTGTAATGCTGTGCGCGTGTTCCGAAAAGATTATCCTCGTTCTGCTGCTGAGGTTCATAAAGTCCTGAGTTGCTGAATGCCGGAGCGATTTTTAATTTTTGATTCATCGCGACAAAATATTTATGCTGTTCAAAGTCATATTCATATTTTCCGTCATCGCTGAGAACGAGCCAGCTGTTGCCGTGCCATTTTGAATTTTCAATGTCGGCTTTCATTTTTTCAACGCCGATTTCCGTGATGCTCTCTTCGATTTCATTTTTCATTAATCTTATGATTTCGTCGTTGAGATTTTCAGATGTCAGCATTGTGCCGTCTTTGCGGACAAGTTTCAGAGAGTCAACGTAACCCGCGTATCTCTCTTTGAGAGCGTCCGAGCGTCTTATAATGTCCTCGTTTGATGCGGCAGGATAGCTAAGATTTCCTTCTTTAAATAATTTTTTTCTTGTTTCGTTATATGTGAACTCGTAAGCCGCGTCCGCGTTGCCAAGGTCTGTTATCGGGCAGTATGACATCGTTGCAAAAACGTTATCGCCGATTTCTGGATCGCTGAGAAAAATTCCGTCTTCGGATCTTGAAATTCCAGCCGCGCCTATCTCGTAAAGATACGCAAAAAAGTCCGAGCTGTTGCCGCTCGCAGCGATTAAAGCTGTCATAGCTCCGCCGCCTGACGTTCCGTTGACGATGATTTTGTCTGTGTCGATGTTTTTCAGAAATTTTCTGTTAGCACGCAAATATCTTATTGCCGCCTTTGTGTCTGTTGCTGTTGCAGGCGAGTGCCCGAGAAATTTTCCGTCCGTTGCGGAGTTGCCTCTGCTCCTTGCGCCGTATGAAACGACAACGAAACCGCGTTTTAATGCCATCGCGCTGAACTGTTCGCGCCCTTTTGCAAGGTCATCAGTGTCGGGAGATGTTTCATAATTTTTCCCGTTTTTGATTGCGATTCCGTCTCTGTCTCCGACTGTTGCGGCGTAATCGTCCATGAACCAGCCGCCGTTGTTCACAACGAATAAAACGGGAGATTTTTCCGTCGCGTTTTCTGGAACGTAAATGTTGATCATCTGATCTTCGGGGCGGTTGGGTCTTGCAGTGTAAGGAGCGACGTACCAGTCAACTTTTAATTCTTTGCCGTCAACCAGCGGAGTGATTGCTGTCTTTGTTGCTTCGCCTGTCGCAAGAGCTTTTTCAAGATTAATTTCAGCGGCGGAACACACTGAAGAAAAAGCAAAAATTATGAATAATAGTGCGCAGATTTTTTTCATAAAAAATTTTTTCTCCTTTCAAAATAAAAATTTAAAAAATATTATAAAATACAAAAATGGCTGTTGCTAATATCCGTAAAAATTATATATATAATCTTGCGTATCAGATTTTAACGCTCCTGACACCGTTCATAACGATGCCGTATGTTTCGCGGATATTATCGCCTGCGAGCATAGGGCTTCAGAGTTTTTCGTTTTCAGTGTCGCAGACTTTCGGACTTTTTGCTAATCTCGGCATATTTACATACGGAACGCGCGAAATTTCATATTTTCGCAATGACAGGGCGCAGGTTACGCAGATATTTTGGGAATTAAAAGAACTTTCATTAATTACATCGGTCGTATGTTTTTTTATTTACGCCGTTTTCGTTGAAATTTATGTAAAGGATCATCGTGTTCTGTTTTGGGTTCTGCTGCCTAACGTTATCGGAGCGTCAATAGACTGCATGTGGCTTTTTTCAGCTTTTGAGGAGTTCGGAAAAATCGTTTCGCGGCAGATAATTTTCAAAATTCTTGACGTTGCATTCATTTTCATTTTTATAAAACACGATTCGGATCTTAATCTTTATGTTTTCGGCTCAGTGTTTTTTTCAACTCTTACAACGATAACTCTCTGGTTTGAACTTCCGAAATATATCAACATGCCGGACTGGAAAAAATTAAAACCTTTCCGGCATATTAAGGTTACATTTTTTCTTTTTCTTCCGACGGTTGCGATTCAGATTTATTCGATTCTCGATAAAGTCATGCTCGGTTTTATTTCCGAAACGACAATAGAGAGCGGATATTACGAACTCGCTTTGAGAATTTCAAAAATGCCCTTAATGGTCGTTGCCTCTCTTGCCGGAGTTATAATGCCGCGAATCGGCTGGCTTTTCAAGCAGAACGATCATGAAGCTGTCAGCAGTTACATCTATTACAGTTTCAGATACGTCTGGTTTATTTCAGTGCCTTTGTGTCTGGGGCTTATAGCTGCGTCTGACAATTTTATCGCATGGTTTCTCGGTGCTGAATATCTGGAAGTCGCGAAACTTTTAAAAGTTTCAAGTTTCCTTCTGATAATAATCGGGCTTGCAAACGTAACAGGCTCGCAGTACATGATACCTGTCGGAAGGCAAAATCAGTTTACTTTGACCGTAACAATCGGAGCCGGCGTAAATTTTATTTTGAATATGTTTTTAATCAGAATGTTCTATTCTTACGGAGCTTTAGCCGCGTCAGTCATCGCAGAATTTTCCGTTTTGGCGTGCCAGCTTTATTTTTTGAGAAAAGAGTTCAGCATCGTAAAAATATTTTTGTGCGGAACAAAATATATCCTTGCAGGGCTTGTCATGTTCGTGCTGTGTACGGTGTTAAATAAAAAATTACCGCAAACGCCTCTTGGAACGTTCACGATAATTTTTTCGGGAGCAGGAGTTTATTTTTCAGTCCTTTTGATTTTACGCGATGAATTTTTCATATCGAATGTTCGCCGCTCATACGAACAGTTTTACTCTGCCTTTCGTAATATCGCAGTAACCCTGATCCGTAATTCTAAGTTCGGGAATGACACTCAGGCATAAAAACGACATCACCATAAAAGGATGATGAATTTTCACGCCGAGTTTTCCAGCTTCGTTTTCCATTTTCGCGAGTTCAGCAGCAATTTTCTCAGGCTCAAGATAGCTCATAAGACCTCCTACTGGCAGAGCGAATGAAGATTTTATTTCTCCGCCTTCAGCGGCTACAAGACCGCCACGGAGTTCAGCAAGTCCTTTCAGCGCCGTTATAATTGACCTGTCATCAGCTCCGGCAACAACAAAATTATGCGCATCGTGAGCAACTGAAGAGCCGATAGCACCGCGAGAAATTCC
>CAJODX010000091.1 GCA_905233295.1 uncultured Synergistales bacterium
CAGAATCGCTTCAAATATATCATGGTTGACGAATACCAGGATACCAACAAAAGTCAGTACAGACTTGTAAGTTTGTTATCAGAACAGAATAAACTCATCAGCCAGCCGTTACTCTCAAGGTTCAACTCCTCAATTTGATTGTTCTCGCACACAAGCGACATCAATGACGTATTGGAGCTGACATCAAGGGTTAAAAGTTCATTGCCTCCGCACTCAAGTCCAAATAAGCTGCTCAAGCTGCTGACATCGAGTTCGCTGAGATTGTTGTTAGAGCAGTATAATGTTGACAATGACGTGTTGCTTTCCAAATTTAATGTTTCTATTGTATTGTTGGAGCAATCCAATTCGGTCAAATAAATTGCGTTGCTGAGATCAAGTTCGCTGAGATTGTTGTTTCCGCAACGAAGATATTTAAGATACTCATATGTCTGGTCAGCAAACGTGATTGTTGAAATCTGATTTTCTGAACAAAAAACATGCATCAGCCACGTATTTTGGGTAAGGTCAAGTTCGCCGGCAATCTGGTTGTTTGAGCATGACAGATAGATCAACCGCGGAAGCTTATCAAGATCGATATTGGTGAGATTATTGTAATCACACATCAGACGCCACAAAAAATTATTTTCGCTGAACTTAATCTCGGTAAGTTCGTTGATATAACAATGCAACTGCTGCAGCGCGTCATTGGAAGTAAGATCAAGTGTTGTAAGGGAGTTGGCGTAACAATATAAAGTAGTTAATGAAGTAAAAAATTCAATTCCCTGCAAAGTAGAAATTCCTCTGCGGCTTACGTCGATATCAGTTACAGCCGCAATCTCTTCATCGTCAAGTACGCGGTTCTGGTCTTTATCGAAGCTTGTATCGGCACTTGCGATATAAGCCAGAAAATTCGGGTCGGGGAAATTCGCCGCGTCGATAGCAACATCTGCAAACGCTCCCGAAACACTCAGGCACAAGAAAATCAAAGCGCAAAAAAATTTTTTCATTTTTTCCTCCTGTTTTTTAAAAAAAATCTGTCTTGCTTGAAATTTTCATATTCAAGCGGTAACACGCACAAAAAAAATTCTTATCAGAAAAATTCAAGGAGGAAAAATTTTGGGAATTTTTTCAGATTTTGGGGGGGGTAATTTTTTCACGCATCACACCAACTGCGATTTCAACGTTAAATTTGCCGTGAAATACGTTGCTGCAAAACTTTCTCAAAGTGAACTCACCTCCTTTTAAAAATTAAATTTTTTAAAAAAATTTTCTTAAAAAAAATGAAAGACTTCGGCTTAACTGAAAAATCGGTGTCTTTTTCATTTTATTTTTTTCATTACTCATGTATACAGACCACATCAGCTGTCGATGCGTAAAATTTTAATCTGCCGTGTGTCTGAAGTCAAGTTGCCTTTTGAGTTTATATTATGAAATGAAAACACTGCTTGCGCCTAACTCATAACTCCCGTATATTTTATACACATCATTGTAATATCATCGAACTGAGCTTCTTTGCCGCGAAAATCTTTCAGCGAGTTCAAAACGACTTTTTCAAGTTCTTCAGGTGTTCCAAGACTTAAATTTAAAGAATCTACAAGCCCGTTTTCACCAAATAAATCATCGTTCGGGCTGTTCGTTTCGATAACTCCGTCGGTGTAAAGGAAAAGCGTATCGCCTTTGTTTAATTTTAAAATTCCTGATGAAAAAGTTAAATTCTGCAAAATTGCGAGCGGTCTTGCGTGAATGTCCTCGAAAATTTTGAATCTTTCTCCGGCGCGTCTCAGTGCAGGATATTGATGCCCAGCGTTCACATAAGAAATCTCACCTGTTGATACCGTCATAACGCCGAACCACAAAGTTACAAACAGCATTGCCTCATTACCTTCGCAAAGTCTGTCATTAACATCGCGGATTATATTTTGAACAGAGCCGCCTCCTGACAGCACACAGTCTTTCAAAACGGTTTTCGCCGTCATCATAAACAGAGCCGCAGAAATTCCCTTGCCTGAAACATCGCCTATAACCAACGCGATATGGTCGTCGTCAATCATAAAGAAATCATAAAAATCTCCGCCGACTTCACGTGCAGGGTGTGTAAGCGCGTGGAGCGAAAATTCTTTTGCTCTGGGAAAATTTTTGGGCAAAACTCCTTCTTGTATAGTCGCTGCGAGTGAAAGCTCTGTATTAATGCGCGAACGTTCCGCCGAAAGCCGCGTTGCTTCTTCAGTATATTGGTCAAGCGTAACGGCTAATAGAGAAACATCATCAGCAAGCTGTCCAATTTCGTTTTTCGATTTTATTGTTTCAAGTTCCTCAACGATTGAAGAGCTGTCTTTCCGTCTTGTAAATTCTCTGACGCTGCCCTGAACTTTCGCGAGAGGTCTTAATATCAAAATATAAAGCAGCAAAGCCAAAATCATTCCCGCCGCTATCAAACACAAAGCATTTTTAATTTCAACAGAGATTATGTTGTCGTAAATCGCGTTTTTTACATCGTCCCAACGGAACGCCGCCGTTATGTGGCATAAAATTTTCCCGTCTGTTTTCAAAGGCATATAGCCGTAAACAATTTCCTGATTTTTGACTTTGACATATTCAAATTCATCTGATTCCTGTCCCGATTCATACATTGACCTTATGACAGGATGCCTTGACATATTCAGCGACCATATTGTGCCGAGCTGTTCTTTTATAAATTCATCGTCATTATTTTTGTCAATGGCGTTGAAAAAAACGAAAGCCGTGTTGCGTCTGTGTTCAAGAGGTTTGACACAATATAAAATAAAAGGCTGGAGCATTGTTTTTATATCGTCAAAATCCGACATTAACTCGCGGTAACAGTATTCGGCGAACAAAAACTGCTGTTCGGGAGTTAAAACAGAAATTTCATCTGGTGTGATTGACTTTCGGTTCACTAAAAAATCGGACGGGACTGCGAGATATTCTTTGAGGTCTTTATGCTCGCGCGAGGTGTCAATGAGTTCATAATTTTCGAGCCAGTAGTCGAGCAGCCAAGATATTGAAGCATAACCGCGCATCATGCTTTCAACATAATGCGTAAGTCTGCGTTTGTTATCGGTCAAGCCCGACATATAAAAATCCGAGCCGCTGTAAAAAATAGCAAGTCCATTCGTTGCAACAGCGGCACAGAAAAGAAGAAAAATTATTAAAGTAGTTTGAATTAAGATACTTTTATTTTTTTTTGACTGCATTACGTTTCAAGCAGAAATTTTTCACTTGTCTTCCTGCTCCCAGAGACCTCTGTTCTCCTGACGTGCCTCGCGCTGAAAATGTACGAATATGTCAGAATACCTTGAGTTAGGCTGTACAGTCATTAACTGTGCGTATCCGTCCAACAGCAATCTCGCGTTGAACATGTTTTCACGGATTGCATCTTCGCTGTCGAGGTCTTTTTTCTTGGGTTCTTTCATCCAGACATACGCCAGCATTCTTCCGTAACGGTCTTTGACTTCAACATCGGTCTGAAGCCATACGACTTTGTCTGAAAGTTCTTTTTTCGTAAAGTTGCTTGCTTCTTTGCCGTAATATTCAACCGGCTTGTTTGGGTGAACGGTTTCAGGAGTGTTCACGCCGATAAATCTCACGCGCTCTTTGAGATATTTGCTGCCGTCATCAAAAATAAAAGACACAATCGCCGTATCGCCGTCAACAACGCGTTCAATTTTTGCCTTATAGACTGTGTTGCGACGGATTTCAAGGCTCTGAAGCGCGTTCGGACCTTTGTGATAATGATATTCGCCCGTTTCTTTGTCATAATGTCCGCCGTTTGCATCGAGTTTGCCGGGGTGTGCAAACGAAACTGAAGCGAGAGAAAAAATTAAAACCGCCGCGAGTGAAAATAAAAATCCGCGTTTAAAATTCGACATAAAATTCAAGTCCTTTCGATTAAAAAATTAAATCATAAATTACGCGAACAAAAAATAAACTTAACACAATAAGTATAACAGGACGAACAGATTTTGACCCGCCTTTCTCAAAAAATTTCGCACCGATGTAATTTCCGGCTATGCTGAAAAGACCTGCCGTTACACCGACAGTCAAAATGACTTTGCCGTTCGTGAAATATACAGCTATTGCCGCGATGTTCGTCGCGAAATTTATCGCTTTCGTTACTCCGTTGGCTTTCTGAACGCTTAATTTTGCGGCACCAGCGATTAACAAAAGCATAAAAGTTCCCGCGCCCGGACCGTAAAATCCGTCATAAAATCCAAGAAAAAACGCAACAAGAACGCAAACTGCATATGTTCTCGCTGTAATATCAGATTGAGAGTGCCGTTCTTCCGTTAATAAATTCTGGCTCTTGAAAACATACACAGCGGTAACAGGCAAAATAACGAGCATTAAAATTTTGAAATAATAATCGCTGATTAACAGTGCTGTTTTTGCTCCGAGAGATGAGCCGAACAACGCGCAGAAAATTCCGCACAAAGATAATTTCAGCGGCATATAGCCATCAAGCAAAAATTTTGTGAAAGCTATTGAAGTTCCCATCGCAGAGCTGACTTTGTTTGTTCCTATCGCGTAATGAACAGGGAAACCTGCTATCAAGAATGCCGGAAGCGTGATTAGCCCTCCTCCGCCTCCGATAGCGTCAATGACTCCGCCTATGAATATGAGAGGACATATTATGAAAAGCTGTGAAATTTGCCATTCCAATTTATTTTTCTTCTTTCTT
>CAJODX010000092.1 GCA_905233295.1 uncultured Synergistales bacterium
GATCTGCAGGCGGCAAAATCAAAGGCTCTTCACAGCGGTGCAGTAAAAGCCTACATATTCGACCTTAAAAAAACTTTTGTTGAAAATTATGTTTATCCGTCATTGAGAGCGAACGCGATGTATCAGGGAACATATCCTCTTGTATCGGCATTGTCGCGCCCCTTAATCGCGAAAACTCTCGTTGACATTGCAAACAAAGAAGGCGCTGTTGCTGTCGCGCACGGCTGTACAGGCAAAGGTCAGGATCAGGTCAGAATCGAAGTCTGTGCAACTGCACTGAACCCGAAAATTAAAGTTCTTGCTCCTGTAAGAGACTGGCATTTCACACGCGAGGCTGAAATCGAATACGCAGCAAAACACGGAATCCCTGTCCGCGCGACTGCGGCATCACCTTACAGCACGGACGACAATTTATGGGGACGTTCGATTGAATGCGGTCTGCTTGAAGATCCTTGGAACGAACCTCCAGAAGACGCTTACGAAATGACCTCAAACCCTCTTGAAGGACCTGACGCTCCGGAATTTATTGAAATTGATTTTGAGGGCGGACTTCCTGTCGCATTGAACGGCGAAAGAATGCACGGCGTTGAGCTTATCCAGAAATTAAATAAAATCGCAGGCAAACATGGTATCGGACGTGTTGACATGATTGAAGACAGACTTGTAGGCTTCAAGTCCCGCGAAGTTTACGAATGCCCCGGCTCAACGGTTCTTCTTGCGGCTCACAGGGCTATGGAGACTTTAACGCTCGATAAACAGGTTTTGAAAACAAAACGCGAACTTGAAACACGTTTTGCAGAACTCACATATGAAGGCTACTGGTTCTCGCCTCTCCGCGATGCCATCAACGCATTTATGAACGACACGCAGAAATTTGTGAACGGCACAGTCAAAATGCGTTTGTTCAAAGGTCAGGCTGTTGTGCGCGGACTGAAAACTTCAAAGAGCATTTACCGCCACGACCTTGCGACATATTCAGAGGGCGATGCGTTTGATCATTCGGCAGCCGTAGGATTTATTAACATTTGGGGTTTGCCAGTCAGAACATGGACATCTACATGGCCTAGACAGGACGCTGCAGAAATTCCTATTGAAGCTTAGAATTTAATGTGATATAATCTTCGTCGAGGAGTTAGGAGAAATTAAGGGGTCGGGCTTTTTGTCTGACTCCTTAATTTTATGATATTATGAAAAAAATTCCTCCGGCAATCAACGCGATGCCGCATAAAAAATTCAAGATTTTTAAAATTTTATCGCCTCGTTCGCTCTGAAGAAATTTCGTGAAAATTTGCGCGAATGTTCCGGCTGCTATCAAAACAGCAGAATATCCCAGCGCGTAAGATAAAATTAAAGCTACCGACTCAGGAAAAACTTTCGATATTGCAAGAGATAAAACAGGACTGACATACGCAATGCTGCAAGGTCCTACGGCAAGTCCCGAAACAATTCCGAGAATGACCGCGCCGCGAAGATTTTGAGATTCCGTTCCTTTTGCGCCTGAAAAAAAACTGAAAAATTTAATGTGAATCAAGCCCGTCAAATGCAATCCCGTCAAAATAAAAATTATCGCAGTGAAAAACGTTAAAAATTTTTCATAGCCGCCGAGCAGAACGCCTAAACCCGAAGTTATGAACGCAACAAGAGCAAGATTGAAAATTATTCCGAGCGAAAACGCGCACGAAACTAAAAAAGCTCTTGACCGTGTCGGAGTGTCAGTGTTTTCAATGTAGCTCACGACAAGAGGCACTAAAGAAATTCCGCACGGACTTAATAAAACGCTCGCGGCTCCCCACGCAAACGCACCTGCAAACTGCAAAATTCCGGAAGAAAACATTACATCAAAAATTTCATCGAGCAAGATAAAACTCACCTTTCCATATTTTTATAATATGTATAATATTACGTTCTAAAAAATATTTTTATGGGGGTAATTTCGATTCCGACTTCTAAGAAAACGCCCGCAGCACCGGGCAGAAAAACTTCAAGGACAACAACAGCGTCGAAAAAATCTACTGCAAAAACTGCTGCGAAAAAAACTAAAACCGCAACAGCAACTTCAGGCAAAGGAAAAATTTTAATTGTTGTCGAGTCTCCTTCAAAGGCTGCGACGCTCTCGAATATGCTCGGGAAAAATTATATCGTCAGATCAAGCAAAGGTCATATGAAAGATCTCCCCAAGAGCAGGCTGGCGATTGATATTGAAAATAATTTCACGCCCGAATATATTTTGGTGCAGGGAAAGGCGGCTCTGAAAAACGAACTTTTAAAACTCGCTGAAGAGTCTTCGGGAGTTCTGCTTGCGTCCGACCCTGACAGAGAAGGCGAGGCTATAGCGTGGCATCTTGCGGACATTCTGGGAATTAAACCTGATGAAAAATGCCGCGTAAGATTTTATGAAATTACTGAGAACGCAGTAAAATCCGCAGTGAAAAATCCAGACTATATTGACATTAACAAAGTCGATGCACAGCAGGCGCGAAGAATTTTAGACAGACTTGTCGGCTATACGTTAAGTCCTCTGCTCTGGAAAAAAATCCGTTTCGGACTTTCAGCAGGACGCGTTCAATCAGTGGCTTTGAATATTATCTGCGAACGTGAACGCGAGATTATGAAATTCGTTCCCGATCCTTACTGGGTCATAACGGCAAACTGCGAAACCTCTGACAGAAAAAATAAATATGAACTCCGTCCCGAGAAACTTGACGGGAAGAGTTTAATGAAAAATTCAATCCCGCTCCTTATCAATACAGAAGAAAAGGCAAACGAAATCATCGCGGAGATTAAAGCGAATAAAATTATTGTCAGCGAGTTCAAAACAAAAAACGCATCACACGCAGCACCTGCACCGTTCAGAACGAGTACGCTCCAGCAGGAGGCTTCACGGAAATTAAGTTTAGTTCCGGCTCACACAATGAGAATCGCGCAGGCTCTGTATGAAGGCATTAACATTCCGGGGCGCGGACACGTCGGGCTTATAACGTACATGAGAACGGACAGTCTGAGAATTTCAAACGAGGCTATCGATGCGTGCCGAGATTTCATAAAAGCAAATTTCAAAAAAGAATATCTTCCTGCAAAACCAAATATTTTCGGAGCGCAGAGCAAAAGCAAAAATCTGAAAGTTCAGGACGCTCACGAGGCAATAAGACCGACTGACATAAATCTCACGCCAGATTCGATTAAAGATGCTCTCACACCTGAACAATATAAATTATATTCGCTCATATGGCGGCGTTTTACCGCAAGTCAAATGTCTCCTGCTGTCAGTGCGAAGGCTGTGTTGAAAGCTGAAGCCGGTCGCGTTGAACTCCGTCAGGAAGGTGAAACTTTAATTTTTGACGGCTGGTCATGTCTTTGGCCGATAGATCTTAAAGGCACTGAACTCGCGGAAATTAAAGAGAACGAAATTTTAACTCTCACTAAAGTTCAAAGCGAAAACAAATTCACGAAACCTCCTGCAAGATATTCAGAGGCAGGCTTGATAAAAACTCTTGAAGAAAACGGCGTCGGACGTCCTTCAACATATGCAACGATTGCCGGAACGTTAGAGAGCCGCAGCTATATCGAAAAGAACGAAGAAAAAAGATTTTTCCCGACAGCTCTCGGTCTTACAGTCGATGAATTTCTCGCGCAGTATTTCAACAGAAAAGATTTGTCCTCAATCGTTGACGCAGGCTTCACGGCTCAAATGGAAAAGGAACTCGATGAAGTCGAAGAGGCAAAACGAAAATGGCTTGATGTTGTCGGCGAGTTCTGGAAGGAATTTTCAAGCACAGTTGACGAAGCTCAGGACGCTCCGCATGTTGCGTTGCCTGCACCTGAACCTATCGGCGAGGCTTGTCCTGAATGCGGACACGATTTAGTAAAAAAACGCGGACGTTTCGGAGAGTTCATAGCGTGTTCAAACTATCCGGCGTGTAAATACGCGCGTCCGATTTTGAGCAATATAGGCGTTAAATGTCCGAAATGCGGCGAAGGCGATGTTGTTCAGCGCAAGAGCAAAAAAGGCGGAAAAACATTTTACGGCTGTTCACGTTATCCTGACTGCGACTATGTTTCATGGAACAGACCTGCCGGAGAAAAATGCCCGGAATGCGGCGCGGATTTATATAAACGCGGCTCGACAATTTTCTGTGCAAATTGCAAATACAAAGCTCAAGTTAATGAAGGGTAAAAAAAATAAAAGGGCTAAATATCTTAAAATGTCAGGAGGATTTTAGCCTTTTTTTGCTCCGTGATATTATATAGGAATTGCGTGAACTATATTATTTGCGTGGATTGAAATAGTTAATGAATGGAAAAACAGCTGAAGAAAGATTAAGACAGACACTTGAAGGCAATACGTCTGAAAGTACCGGCAGGCGAACGCAAAGGCGCGCTGTGCATCAGATAAAAAAAATTGAAGAAGAATCCCCGGCAAAAGTTGCGGATTCCTTTATGGAAGACTTTGAAAAGAAAATCGAGCAAAGTCTTAGTGTTGTTGGTACTTCAAAATCAAAAACTCAAATTGTTAAGAAAACCGTTGCTCTTGAAGAAACAAAATTAGTTTCAGAGCCGAAAAACGTTAATAAAATTTCTGAACTTGAAAACGACAAAGCCGAAGAAATTTTTGATGAAAATGAAATCACGCCGGAA
>CAJODX010000093.1 GCA_905233295.1 uncultured Synergistales bacterium
GAAAAGCTGAACACATCGAAAAAATTTTTCTCCTGCGTTTGCACATATTTTAGAATGAGAATATAATAAATATCACAAAAATAACAGAGCGGACTCTGTGTAAAAAATTTCCGCAGTCCTGAAACGTTCATAAAAAAAATATAACGTTTGAATGGACGGGGTTTTATGAGATTTATTTTAATCTATGAGTCTCCGCCGTTTTTTCAGATTTCAAGATTTCAGAAAGGATTTTTTAACGTCATGAAAATTCTCGTAATTAATTGCGGCAGTTCCTCACTTAAGTATCAGCTTTTTGACATGGAAAACGAATCAGTATCTGCAAAAGGTCTTGTTGACCGCATAGGCATTGAAGGCTCGAATCTCACTCACCGTAAAACAGGCGCAGAACCTTTTACACTCACAACACCGATCAAAGATCACAAAGTCGCTATGAAGCTCGTACTTGATGCTTTGACTGATGCAAATCACGGCGTTTTGAAATCGCTTGATGAAATTTCAGGCGCAGGACACAGAATAGTCTCCGGCGGAGATTATTTTAAAGAAGCCGTTCTTGTAAATGATGAAGTCATGGATGCTCTCAGAAAATGTATTCCTCTTGCACCGCTCCATAATCCCGGACACATCATGGGCATCGAAGCAATTCAGCACGCTCTGCCGAAACTTCCGAACGTTGTCGTTTTTGATACGGCTTTTCATCAGACAATGCCTGACTATGCCTACATGTACGGTCTTCCTTGGGAATTTTACGAGACTCACAGAGTAAGACGCTATGGCGCACACGGAACAAGCCATCATTTCGTTTCGCTGAGAGCCGCTGAAATTCTCGGCAAGTCCCCGAGCGAATTAAAAATGATCACATGCCATCTCGGCAACGGAAGTTCAATCAGTGCCGTCAAAAACGGAAAATGCATTGATACGTCAATGGGACTTACGCCTCTTGCGGGTGTTATTATGGGAACAAGAACAGGCGATATGGATCCTGCCTGCGTTCCTTTCGTTCAGAACATCACAAAATATTCAGCCGATGAAATGAACAATTTTATGAACAAAAAGAGCGGACTTTTAGGAATTTCCGGCGTCAGCAGCGACCTCCGCGATGTCGAAGAAGCCGCAAACAAAGGCAACGAACGCGCTCAGCTTGCAATCAACATGCTTGAGTACGGCATTACAAAATACATCGGTGCTTACACTGCCGCAATGGGCGGACTTGACGCTATCGTATTCACGGCAGGCATCGGCGAAAACAGCGCGTCAACACGTGAGGCAGTCTGCAAAAAACTTGAGTTCATGGGCGTGAAAATCGACACCGCGAAAAATAATATCCGCGGCAAAGAAGCAATCGTTAGCGCAGATGACTCAAAAGTCAAAGTCCTTGTCGTTCCGACAAACGAAGAGTTAATGATCGCACGTGAAACAAAACGCGTCGCATTCTAAAAAACGTAAATGAAAGAAGAAAATAACTCCTCTCTCCTCGTTCCTGACTCTTCTTTTTTAATTTCTCTGCCGCCGCGAAATGACACGGAGACGGAAACTTTTGCGCAGTATGATTTTCCGGGCGGAAAATTAGATTTTGACGGTCAAATATTTTATTTCAGCTCCGGGCTTCACGCTGAGGCTGTTGCGAGATGGCTTGAAGAATCTCTGCTTTCCGTTGAAATTTCAATTTCGTCGGAAGCTGAGGCATCGTGCGCACGCTGTTTAAAAGATACAAGCCTTGAAATATCAGGAAATTTAAGGTATCTTTATTATTTGCGAAGTGCAGGAGTCAATGAATCTGAAGAGCCTGAAGAAATAGAAGAAATAGACGAATTTGGCGATTATATGCCTGTTGAAACAGATTTTTTCGGACGGGTTCTTGATATTATGCCGCAGGTTGAGGAAAGCATTTTTTCTCTTCTTCCAACGAAAGTTTTGTGCAGCGAAGACTGTAAAGGTCTTTGCCCTAACTGCGGAAAAGATTTGAACGAAGGTCCGTGCAGCTGCGAAACTGACAACTCAGATCCAAGACTTTCAGCACTGCGCGATTATAAAATATAAATTTTTGCAAGGGGTTTTTTGATTATGGCAACACCAAAAAGAAAAGTATCTCACGCCAGAACGGCTCAGAGAAAAGCTCAGTGGCTTCGTGCCCTCTCAGCACCGCAGACGATGGCATGCCCTCATTGCGGCGAAGTTACACTCGTTCACCACGCCTGCCCTTCATGCGGTTATTACCGTTCAAGACAGGTCGTAAAAATCAAAACCGAAGAAACAGCTTAAAAATTTTCTCAGTGAGGAGTCAGGAATTTTTCAACCTTTCACTCCTCACCGCTAACTGAATAAAAAAGATGAGTGAGGAAAAATTTTATTTTCAGACTGAAGCAGCAGAGCTTCTCCAGTTGATGATAGGCTCTGTGTACTCAAATAAAGATATTTTTTTACGTGAAATAATTTCAAACGCCTCTGACGCTCTCGATAAAAGACGCATAGAAATCCTAAAAAATTCAGAGCTTGCTGAGAACGCCAATCCGGAAATAAAAATCGAAATCAACACGGACGAAAAAACTCTTTCCGTCAGCGACAACGGTGTCGGCATGAGCCGCGAAGATTTGATAAATTATCTTGGCACAATCGCAAAGAGCGGAACTAAAGAATTTCTCAAAGCCGCACGTTCCGAAAACAAAGAACTCAACGAAGATTTAATCGGAAAATTCGGCGTAGGATTTTATTCCGTTTTCATGGTCGCGAAAAAAGTTGAAGTCGTTACAAGAAAAATCGGAACGGAAAAAACTTTTAAATTCATCTCGGACGGCACTGGAGAATACACGATTGAAGACTTTCCGACGAGAAATGAATGCGGCACGACTGTAACGCTCTTTATGCGTGATGCAAAAGATGAAGAAGACTCCGCCGCGAAAAATTATCTTGACGAATGGACAATCAAGGAGATTATTCACAAATATTCTGATTTTATTTCGTATCCCGTTATTTTCAAGGACGAAACGATAAATTCACGCAAAGCTATCTGGCAGCGCAGTGAAAGTGAAATCACTGAAGACGAATATAACGAATTTTATAAACATCTAACGAACGATTTTTCAGAGCCTTTGACGCACATAAAAATCAACGCTGAAGGTTCAACAAATTTCAAAGGTTTATTATTCGTTCCATCGCGTGCGCCGTTCGATTTGTTTATGAATCCGCAGTCCGGCGGCGTGTCGTTATATATAAAACGCGTCTTCATAATGAACGATTTCAAGTCTTTAATTCCAGATTATTTAAGATTTATTCGAGGCGTTATAGATTCTGAAGATTTGCCGCTGAATATTTCGCGCGAAATTTTGCAGGACGATCCGATAATCCGTGTCATTAAACGCAGCACTCAAAGAAAAATTTTCGGCGAGCTGAAAAAACTGCTCGAAAAAGACCGTGAAAAATATATAAAATTCTGGCTTGAGTTCGGAAGAATTTTCAAAGAAGGCGTCATTCAGGATAAAGAATACTCGAAAAAAATTCTTGAAATTTCTTTGTTCAGGACTACTGCAAACGATGAATGGACAACGATCGGCGAATATAAATCGAGAATGAAGCCCGATCAGAAAGGAATTTTCTGTCTTGCAGGACGCGACAGTGCAACAGCGTTGAAGGCTTCACCGAAACTTGATTCGTATAATGAAAAAGGCTACGAAGTCCTTTTGATGACAGATCCTGTTGATGAAGTTATTTTGTCGGATTTGAGATTTATTTTGCCTGACTCTGAAGACAGATTATTAAATATTTCAGACAGTGATGTCAGTGCGCAGACTGATGACGAAAAGAAAAGCGCGGAAGAAAAAATAAAATCTCTTGAAAATGATTTTGCACCGCTGAAAAAAACCGCGATGGAAGTTCTTGCAAAGAAAATTTCCGATGTAAAACTGTCGCTTTCTCTGACAGGCTCGGCGGCTTCACTGACAGGCGGACTTTCGTTCCAGATGCAAAGTCTTATGCGTTCGGCGGGTCATAACGTTCCAAATTCGCCAAAAACTTTAGAGCTTAACGCTGAACATCCCGTTGTGAAAAAGTTAATGTCAATGGCAAAAGACAACAGCGAAAAAGTTTCGGACATTCTCAAAATTTTATATGATCAGGCGGCGATTCTCGAAGGTGCTTTGCCTGATGATCCTGCGGACTTTGCCAAGAGAATCAACGATCTCGTTGCCATAGCGATTGGTGAATAAAAAATGCCGTTCCTTAGAGCTGCTCTCGTAAAAAAGAAAACACCTGAGCCGGAAGAGGAAATTTTCCAGCCGGCGGCTGTGCCTGTTCCTGTCATTCCCGATGATATTGACGAGTTGGTTGAAGAACTTGAAAACACGAATATTGACGCGCTGCAGGAAGCCATAGACAAACACACTGAAGAAAATCAGGAAGCTGAACTTGAAAGTCAGACAGACGAAACACAAGAAGCTCAAGCTGAAGCTGAAAATGATGATAATGAAAATCTTTTGCCTGAGGAAGTTCCTGAAATGCCTTCCGCTTCAGAGTTTATTTCTGAATCAGAAACAGAAGCCGGCGAAGAAAATTCCGAATCTGATTCTCCCGCTGTTGCTATTGAGGAAAATATAGTTGAAACTCAGTCCGAGCCT
>CAJODX010000094.1 GCA_905233295.1 uncultured Synergistales bacterium
GTCAGTGTTCAGCTTGATAAAAATAACGCTATAAGCTCAATTACAGTCAATCAGATTTAAAAAAACAAGCAGGAATATAAAAGATAAAAAATTTTTATGTTCCTGCTTTTAATTTTTTATTTGCAGCCGATTCCGCAGGCAGCACAGCCCGAATAACAGTCCGGCGTTAATTTCTGTTCAAATGCCCGATGCCGTTCTCTGAGAAGGAAATCTTTCGTCAAGCCGACATTGATAAAATCCCATGGGAGTTTTTCATCTTCGCCGCGTTCACGAGTAAAATCTTCCGGGTCAAGTCCGCAAAATTCAAAGGCATCGAGCCAACGCTGCAAGTTAAAATGTTCTGTCCAGCTGTCGAAACGCGCACCCGTCTGCCATGCTCTTAAAATTACGCCGCATGTTCGTTTGTCGCCGCGTGAGAGAACGCCTTCCAGAAAAGTCTGTTCGGGTTCGTGATAGCTTATCGATAAATTTCTGTCGTGAACCTGAGATTTTATACGTCTGCCTTTTTCCTGAAGTTCTGAAATTGAATTTTGACGTTCCCATTGAAAAGGCGTGTGGGCTTTTGGAACGAATCCCGACACACTGACGCTGACACTCGCGCGTTTTCGTCCCATTGCGCGTCCAAGCTTCAAAGTTCTGTATGAAATTTCGGCGATTGCATCTAAATCTTCATCAGTCTCTGTCGGCAAACCCATCATAAAATATAATTTCACTCGTTCCCAGCCCCGTGAAAAAATTTCGTTCAGACATTTCACTATCATATCTTCGTTTATGCCTTTATTAATAACGTCGCGGAGTCTTTGAGTTCCGGCTTCGGGCGCAAAAGTTATCCCGCCGTGTTTTGAACGTAAGCCTTCAAGTTTCTCGGCAAGTCCGATTGAAAATCCGTCCATTCTCAGACTCGGAAGACTTAATTTCGCGTGTCTTGAATTAAGAGTCGGCGAAAGTTCATCAATTAAATTTTCTATGCCGTAATAGTCGCACGATGCAAGAGATAATAATCCGATTTCTTCCCAGCCTGTCGAGTTTATGATGTTTAAAATTGATTTTGAGGCTTCCTGCAATTTTCTTGAACGAACAGGACGCCCGACCATTCCAGCCTGACAAAAACGGCAGCCGCGTCCGCAGCCACGGAATAATTCAACAGCTGCTCTGTCGTGGACTATATTGACGCTCGGAACAATCATTGAATCTAAAGTGAAAAATTTTTCAGCAAGCTGACGTTCAACAGCTTCTCCGTTAAAATCAAAATATAACGGAACATAGAAACCTTTTAATTTTGAAACAGCGTTCAATTTTTCGCTGCGTTTCGAGCCTTTCATCTCAGCAAATAAATTCAGCAGCGGCGGCAGCAGTGCCTCGGCTTCCCCGACACAGAAAACGTCAATAAAATCGCTCAAAATTTCAGGCGTGTACGCGCCGTAACCTCCGGCAACGATAACAGGAGAATTTTCATCTCTGTCCTGAGATTTTAATTCAAGACCGGCTGAGTTTATCATGGTTAAAATGTTCGTGTAGCTCGTTTCGTGCGGCAAAGTAAACGCGATGACATCAAAATCTTTCAGCGGCTTTTTATTTTCGATTGAAGTTAAAGGAGTTTGAGTTTCACGCATTAAATTTTCCATATCCGACCATGGACAATATGCACGGTCGACAAGAAAATTTTTTCCCGCTGAATTTATGAAACCCTCAATAATCTGAAAGCCGTAATAGCTCATTCCTGTTTCGTAAACGTCAGGGAAGGCAAGACATATTTTTAATGCGGCTTCATTCCACGGAATTTTTTTATACGGACGCCATTCACTGCCGCAATAACGTGAAGGTCTTGAGACCTGCGACATAAGTTTCCATTCGGAAGAATCAAATTCACTGAATTTTAAATCCATAGCTGCAAAACAGAACCTTTCGATAAGATTTCCAATGCAAAAAAATTTCACCTGTTCAAAGCTTTTCGGCTTTTTTTCTGTAATGTGTTTAAAATATTCAAAGCTTCGATTGGGGTTATGTTATTAGTATCTAAAGATGAAATTTCTTCTATAAGTCCATCTGCTTCAGGAGTGAACATCATAATCTGACTTTTCAGGGCATTCTGGGGCAAAGGTTCTGAGATATTTTTCACTTCAAATCCTTCTCGCTCAAAGATTTCAAGAAGTTCAAACGCACGGCGCAAAACATCATTAGGTAAACCTGCAAGCCTTGCGACTTCAATTCCGTATGAACGGTCAGCAGGTCCTTTTACAACCTGATGCAAAAATAAAATTCCGTCTTTGCCTTCGCTGACAGCCATACTATAATTTTTTACTCCGGCTAATCTTTCTTCAAGACACGTCAGCTCGTGACAATGTGTCGCGAACAAAACTCTGGCTTTTGAACCTGCCTGCAGAAATTCAAGGACAGCCCACGCTATGCTCATTCCGTCCCATGTAGCTGTACCGCGCCCGATTTCATCTAAAATTATTAAACTTTTGTCCGTAACGTTGTTCAGAATATTTGCGGTTTCGAGCATTTCCACCATAAATGTGCTTGAGCCGCGTACGAGATCATCACGCGCACCTATACGTGTGAAAACTCTGTCAACAATCCCGAATCTCGCACTGTCAGCAGGTATCCAGAGTCCTGCCTGAGCCATTATTGCAAGTAAAGCTGTCATTCTGAGCCACGTTGATTTTCCAGCCATGTTCGGACCTGTAAGGATTATTACACGCCCCTGAGAATTTAAATTTACATCGTTCGGAATAAAAACAGAATCTTTTAATTCGGCTTCTATGACAGGATGCCGCCCGCCTTTAATCTCTATAACGTCAGAGTCATCAACGGCAGGGCAAATATAATTTCTTTCTCTCGCAATCAATGCGCATGACGCAACGCAGTCAAGAATGCCCAAAATTTTTCCGGCAAGCTGTAACGGCTGTGAATATTCAAGGACTTTATTCACGACTTCAAGATATAACGCGCTCTCGATTCTTGAAATTTCAGATTCGCTGGCTTTCATTTTCTCTTCAAAATTTTTTAATTCAGGCGTTGTGAATCTTCTCGCGTTTACAAGAGTCTGAGTTTGCTTAAAATAATCCGGCTGTATTGTAAGTCCGTTTTTCCCGGCTTCAAGATAATATCCGAAAGCGTTCGTGAAACCTGTTTTTAATTTCGGAGTTTTCGTTGCCTCTCGTTCACGTTCAAGATATTCCGTGAGCCACTGTTCGCCGCGTGTTGACATGTTGCGCCATTCTTCAAGCTCTTTATTGAAAGCCGAACGGATTACAGCAGATGCGCCCAAAAATCTCGGCAGATTTTCTTCGAGAGCGTTTTCAAGATAGCTGCTCAAGTCTGATAAATCAGGAAGATTTTTTATTATAGAGTTCAAAGGTTCATCAACGGAAATTTTTTTAATGTCTGGAATTAATCTTAAAGTATCGCGGACAGAACCTAAGTCAAGAGGATTGCCTGTGCCGAGTGCAAGGCGCGACAAAGCTCTTTCAACATCGCGTGTTCCGGCGAGAATATCCTGAAGCCTTGAACATTCTCTGGGAGATTCCGCAAGAATTTTTATTGCGTTCTGCCGCCGTTTTATCGCCTTAATGTCCATTAAAGGACGTAAAAGCCATTCTCTTAAAGTTCTCCGTCCCATAGGTGTTCTGCATCTGTCCAGCGATGAAAGCAAAGAAACTCCGCTCTGTGAAGTTTCCGGTATTAACTCAAGATTTCTCTGCGCCGCCGCATCAAGGCTCATTCGATCTTTTATCAACAGCGGTGAAATTTTTAAAACGTTATTCAGAGAGCTGAACTGTGTTGCTGAAAGATAGTCGAGAGCAGCCCATGCAGAGCCTACGCACGGATCTTCTTCATCAATGCCGAACCCTGCAAGCCTTGAAGTTTTTAAGGCGTTTTTCAGTCTTTCCGCGGCGTTTGATGTTTTAAAATTTTCCGGTGAAGCTTCAACGAGATTAAAATTTTTCAAAAATTCCGGAATTTTTTCAGCGTTCATATTTGATGGATATAAAATTTCACCCGGAGCAAAAGCCGTGAGTATTGCTGAAGCATCGCGTTCGTTGAGAGTTCCGGCTTCAAGATGTCCTGTGTCAACAGCAAGCAAAGCCATAGCGATCGAATTTTTCAAAGGCATGACTGCGGCAAGGTGTCCTGAATCAGCAAAATTGTCATCTGGAACATATGTTCCGGGCGTTACGACACGTATAACTTTTCTGTCAACGATACCTTTTTTTGCATCAGGTTCGCTCATCTGTTCACATATTGCGGCACGGCAACCTGCTTTTATCAAACGTCCGAGATAAATATTCAGAGCGTGATGAGGTATTCCAGCCATAGGGATTTTCTTTTCCGAGTCGCGTGCTGTCAGTGCGATGTCAAGAATCGCGGCGGCTTTTCGTGCATCATCGAAAAACATTTCATAAAAATCTCCCATGCGGAATAACAAAATCGCGTCAGGATAATCCTCTTTGAATTTTTTATATTGTTCAAGCCACGGAGTTATTTTTACATCAGAAGGTATTGTCATCGGATTTAACGCCGTCTCCATTTTCGTTAAGTTTTTGCATTTGCTTAGTTGCTG
>CAJODX010000095.1 GCA_905233295.1 uncultured Synergistales bacterium
CAAAGGGTTACAAGACACGCAAGCGCAAGCCTTCAGACAGGCTGATTATCCGCAGGCGTTATGAAAAGTAAAAGGAGCTGAAAAATAAATGCGCTCAACCAAGAAAGGGCCTTTTGTTGAACAGAGGCTCCTCGACAGAATCGAAGCAATGAACGTTTCTGGCAATAAAAAAGTTGTAAAAACATGGTCAAGACGTTCAACGGTCGTGCCGCAGATGATCGGACACACAATCGCTGTACACAACGGACGTATGCACCTTCCCGTTTATATCAGCGAAAATATGGTTGGTCATAAGCTCGGCGAGTTTGCTCCGACAAGAAAATTCGGACATCACGCCGGACAGGACAAAAAGAAATAGGAGAAATGAATCATGGCTGAAGAATTAATGACAGCAACGGCAATGACAAAGAATGCCAGAATTTCTCCCTATAAAGTCCGTCAGGTTTTGGAGCTTATTCGCGGCAAAAGTGCGGCAGAGGCTGTAACTATATTGAAGTTCAGCGACAAGAAAGCTGCCGGAATAATATTGAAGGTGCTGAACAGCGCAATGGCGAACGCAGAGCATAATTACGGAATGGATCTGGACAAGCTCTATGTCAGAGAGGCTTGTGCGAATCAGGGACCGATGATGAAAAGATTCCGTCCTGTTTCAATGGGTCGCGCTCATCCTTATGTGCATAAGACGTCGCATATAACGGTTACGCTCGGCGAACGTCAAGGAGGAAAGAAATAATGGGACAGAAAGTTCACCCAATCGGCTATCGTCTGGGCGTCTCAACTGAATGGCAGTCAAGATGGTATGCCGACAAAAAAAATTACGCGAAAAAGCTTCACGAGGACATAAAGCTGCGTAAATATATTATGAAAAAGTGGGAAGGTGCAGGAATTTCACGCATCGAGATCGAGCGCGTAGGACCTGTTGTCCGTTTCACTATTCATACGGCAAGACCGGGCGTTGTCATAGGCAAGGGCGGAAATGAAATTCAGAACATCAAAAATGAACTTCAAGCTCTCACCGGCGGCAAAGTTATGGTTAATGTTCACGAAATTAAAAATCCTGACGTTGAAGCGCAGCTCGTTGCGGAGGGGATTGCAAGTTCACTTGAGCGCAGAGTTTCATTCAGACGCGCAATGAAACAGGCAATCTTCAGAGCGACAAAAGCCGGCGTTAAAGGAATAAAGGCACAGGTTGCAGGACGTTTGGGCGGTGCTGAAATTGCCCGTACTGAATGGTACAACGAAGGTCAGCTTCCTCTTTCAACGATAAGGGCGGACATTGATTACGGTTTCGCTGAGGCTGTAACGATGTATGGCGTAATCGGCTGCAAAGTCTGGATTTACAGAGACAGAGAACATGAAAAGACTCCCGCTCCTGTACGTTCAGCACGCAACAGACCGGCGAATAAGGGGGCGTAGTCATTATGTTAATGCCAAGCCGTGTAAAATTCAGAAAATCACATCGCTCGCCGTTAAGAGGAATTTCAAAGGGCGGCACGACAATAGCGTTTGGTGATTATGGCATACAGGCTCTCGAAAACGTCTGGCTGACTGCAAGACAGATTGAGGCAACCCGTGTAGCCATTTCGCGTAAAATGAAAAAGGGCGGAAAAATCTGGATTCGCGTTTTCCCTGACAGACCTTATACAAAGAAACCTTTGGAAACACGTATGGGTAAGGGAAAAGGTGCGCCTGAATTTTGGGTAGCCGCAGTCAAGAGAGGTCGTATTCTGTTTGAGTTCTCTGGTATCAGCGAAGAGCTTGCGCAGGAAGCTTTCAGGACAGCGTCTCACAAACTGCCCGTGAAAGTTCGTATGGTACGCAGCGGAGGGAGTGATTAGCCTGATGGACGCGAGCGTAAAGCCGGAAAAACTCAGAGAGCTTACAAGCGAAGAGATTGCCGGAAAAGTCAAGGAGTATAAAACCGAATTATTCAACCTTCGTTTTCAGAATGCTGTCGGGCATTTGAAAAATACAAGCCGGATTCGTGAGGTCAGAAAGACTATCGCAAGGCTTCTGACAATAGCATCTGAGAAGGCAGTTACAGAAAAGGAAGCAGCAGAAAATGCCGAGTAAAGTCAGAACGGGCATCGTTGTAAGCAACAAAATGGACAAGACTGTTGTTGTCCGTGTTGAGCGAATGGCGGAACACCCGTTATATGGAAAAAGAATAAAGCGCGCTAAAAAATATGTGGCTCACGACGCTAACAATCAGTGCGGCATGGGAGACGAGGTAAAAATCCGCGAGACCCGTCCGTTAAGCAAGACAAAACGCTGGGAACTCGTTGAAATTATGAGAAAAGCCCCTGTTTTCGGCACTGATGCAGAGTCTGAAATTTCAGAGGAGGTTCAGGGATAAATGATTCAGCTTACAAGTGTACTGAACGTCGCTGATAATTCAGGTGCAAGAAAATTATTCTGCATTCAGGTTATGGGCGGAAGCAAAAGACGTTACGGCACGATCGGCGATGTTATCGTTGCATCAGTCCGTGAAGCTATTCCGAACAGCAACATAGCCAAGGGCAGCGTAGTGAAAGCCGTCATAGTCAGGACTAAAAAAGAAGTCAGACGCAGGGACGGGACATACGTCCGTTTCGATGATAATGCTGCAGTATTAATCGATGCTAACGGCGAACCGAGAGGAACCCGTATCTTCGGACCTGTCGGTCGTGAACTCAGGGCGAAAAAATACATGCGCATATTGTCGCTTGCTCCTGAAGTCGTATAGGAGAATAAAAAATGTCAGTAAGATTAAAAAAGAATGACCGGGTTAAAGTTATTTCCGGCAAGGACAAAGGCAAAGAGGGCAAGATCATCCGCCGTGTTCCTGAGCGTGATTTGGTTGTTGTTGAGGGTGTCAATATGGTTTCGCGCCATGTCAAGCCTTCACAGAACAATCCGCAGTCAGGGATTATCAAGCAGGAAGCTCCGATTTATGCCAGCAAGGTTATGCTGGTATGCCCTCAGTGCGGCAAGGCAACAAGAGTCGGCGCATCGTTCCTTGAGAGCGGCAAAAAAGTCCGCGTCTGCAAAAAATGCGGCGAAATTATTGATCGCGGAGGACTTTAAGCCATGACACCGAGAATGCTTGAAAAATACAAGAGCGAAGTAGCTCCGGCTCTCCAGCGCGAGTTCGGATATAAAAACGTCATGCAGCTTCCCAAAATCGAGAAGGTTGTAGTCAACATTGGTGTTGGCGATGCAAAACTCGATATTAAATTTATGGACGCGGCTATTAACGAACTCAGAGCTATCACAGGACAGCAGCCTTTGTTAAAGCGTGCGAAAAAGTCAATCGCGGGCTTCAAAGTCCGTCAGAATATGCCCGTAGCGTGCGCTGTAACTTTAAGAGGCGCGAAAATGTGGGAATTTCTTGACAGGCTTATATCACTGGCACTGCCGGGAATTAAGGACTTTCAGGGAATCACCCGCAAGGGATTTGACGGGCGCGGAAATTACAATTTAGGTCTCCGCGAGCAGTTGATTTTCCCCGAAATAAGCTACGACAAAGTAATAAGATCACGCGGTATGAACGTCTCAATCGTAACGACAGCAAAGACAGATGAAGAAGCCTTTGCTTTGTTAAAAGGACTTGGAATGCCGTTCAGAACAGGAAATCAGGGGGCATAAGCAAAAATGGCAAGAAAAGCATTGAAACTTAAAGCACAGAAAACCCCTAAGTTCAGCACAAGACAGCACAACAGATGCCCGCTCTGCGGGAGGATTCACGGCTATATGAGAATGTTCGATATGTGCCGCTGCTGCTTTAGAAAAATGGCACGCGAGGGAGTTTTCCCCGGTGTTGTCAAGTCGAGCTGGTAAGGGGGACGGTCAAATTGTACGTAAATGACCCTGTTGCAGATATGCTCACAAGGATTCGCAACGCTAACATGACTTACGCTGAGAGCGTTGATATTCCTTCGAGCAAAATGAAATTAGCCTTGGCAAGAATTTTAAAAGACGAAGGCTATATTAAAAATTTCAGAATGATTACAGATCCCGGCAAACCGTATGCTGAAATCAGGATTTATCTTTCATACGGCGCAGGTCGCGAGCGTGTCATTCAGGGACTCAGAAGAATCAGCAAGCCCGGACGCAGAATTTATGTCGGCAGCGACAAACTTCCTGTTGTCATGGGTGGCTTAGGTTTGGCGATCCTTTCAACGTCAAAGGGACTGAAGACGAGCGCGGAAGCAAACAAACTCGGTCTTGGCGGAGAAGTTCTCTGCTATGTCTGGTAGGAGGTTTATGTAAATGTCTCGTATTGGACGCAAGGCAGTAGATATTGCAAAAGGCGCAAGCGTTGAAGTCAAAGGCACTGATATTATCGTGAAAGGACCGAAAGGCGAACTTCACGCTAAGTTAATGCCCGGCATCAGCGTTGATATTGATAATGCCCAGGTGAAAGTCTCAAGGGCAAACGATGAAAAGCAGACCAGA
>CAJODX010000096.1:0-652 GCA_905233295.1 uncultured Synergistales bacterium
AGAGGGGTCAGGATTTAATTTCCTAACTCCTCTTTTTTAATTTTAATTTTAATTTTTTTTGCCCTGCCATTCACACAGCAGTCCGGTTGCAACAAACATTGAACTCCATGTGCCTGCAAAGATGCCGACTAACATAGCGTAACTGAACGCGGCAAGGACAGGTCCGCCCCATACGCAAAGAGCAATAACAGGGAATAACGTTGTTAAGGTCGTATTGATAGTTCTGCCCAAGGTCTGGTTCAAGGACTCGTTGACAAGTTTTACAATTCCCTTGCGTGAGAGAGAACCCCAGTTTTCCCGTACACGGTCAAGAATGATTATCGTATTGTTCAGCGAGTAGCCTACGATAGTTAAAATCGCGGCAATGAACGATGAACTTATTTCCATTTGTGTTATGCTGAAAAATCCAAGCGCAATCAAAACATCGTGAACGAGTGGCACAACGCTGACAACAGCGAATCTGAACTGAAATCTCAGCGTAATATAAATCAAAATCGCAACAAGAGCGATACTCACGCCGATAATAGCCTGTCTTCTTAACTCGCCGCCGACAACAGGTCCGACTTTTTCAAAGCCCGTAACTTTCGCGTCAGTGTATGTAGATGTCAGAGTCTTCACGACAGCTTCACGGCTTTCTTCAGTGTCTTCGTTC
>CAJODX010000096.1:673-5100 GCA_905233295.1 uncultured Synergistales bacterium
CATTGCGCCTTTTGCAACGATGCTCGAAATTACCTCACGGACGTTTGCGACATCAGGACGTTTTTCAAATTCAACCTGAATGACATTGCCGCCAGTGAAGTCGATTCCAAGATTAAGACCGCGTGTCAACAGTAAAACAACGCTCGTAATGACAAGCACAAGGCTGATAGTAAGAGCGAGTTTCCTGACTTTCATAAAATCAAAATCAAATTTTAAAATGCTCATCTCTTTACAATCTCCTTTCCGCGCTTGACGAATAACTGTAAAATTGCGCGTGTTACAACGACGTTGGCAAAAACGCTCGCGACAAGTCCGACAGAAAGAGTTACGCCGAAACCGCGCACAGAGCCTGAACCGAAATAGAAAAGAACAAGCGCTGCGATTAAAGTCGTGATGTTGCTGTCGAGAATTGTAACGAGAGCTTTTCTGAATCCTGCGTCAAGAGCTGCCATCGGAGTTTTTCCGGTGTTGCGTTCTTCACGGATTCTTTCGTAAATTAAAACGTTGCCGTCAACAGCCATTCCCAAAGTTAAAATAACTCCGGCGATACCCGGAAGAGTCAGCGTGGCATTAAACGCTATAAGACCGGCGAAAATCAAAAGAATCGTAACAGCAAGAGCCAGATCCGCGGCAAGTCCTCTGAACTGATAGAAAATCAACATGAACACGAGTACCATCGCAGCTCCGAACAAACCTGCCTGAAGCCCCTGTCTTACAGAGTCAGCACCAAGGCTCGGTCCTACGGATCTGTTTTCGGCGATTTCAACTGCAACAGGCAACGCTCCGGCTTTCAGCATAATGGCAAGTCTTCCGGCTTCTTCAGCTGTAAAACGTCCCGTAATCTGTGCGCGACCGCCTGCGATTCTGTCCTGTACAACAGGAGCGGAAATTACAACGTTGTCGAGGACGATAGCAAGCTGCTTGCCAATCATTCGAGCTGTGGCTTCTTCAAAAAGTCTTGCGCCTTCGGAATTAAATTCAAGCGAAACTCCCATGCGTCCGAGACTGTCAGGATTCATTTCGGCATTGATTAAATCTTTCCCGGACAAAACGACAGGTCCGAGCAGATAAAATGTTCCAGCGTCTTCACCCGGCACAACGATTGAGCCTTCGGTGTTTTTTGAACGTGCTATCAAATCCGCGCTTGCCGTGCTTAACCTTGCGACTTCGTTGCGCCAGCGTTCCTGAGCTTCCACAAACTGAATATCGCTGTCATAATTTCGTCTCTGTGGTTCAATCGGCAAATTTCTTCCAGTTAAGTCAATGACTTCGCGAAAATCCATCTGTGCTGTGCGCCCGATAAGTTCAAGTGCCGCTGCGGGATCTTGAATACCGGGAAGGTCAACAATAATTCTGTCAGTGCCGCTCTTCTGAATGATAGGTTCTGCAACTCCATACTGGTCGATTCTGTTGCGGAGAACCGCGAGCAGCCTGTCAATGCTGTCATCACGCAAAGGATTTTCGGGAGTGTCCTTTGCCTGCAAAACTATATGTGCGCCGCCCTTGAGGTCAAGTCCAAGATTAAGTCCGTCCTTTTCGAGCCACGCAAAACACAACGCCCCCACAATTACGATTAAAACTGTGAAAAGGCGTAATTTATCAGTACGGTTCATATTAAGATGCTGCCCCCTGAGTTTCATTTGACGATGCTGCGCGTTTTGTCTGTACGGCAGACTTTAAGATACGCACGCGAACGCCCTCAGCGATTTCAATCTGGAAAGTGTCATCACGGACTTCACGGACTGTTCCCAAAAAGCCGCCTATCGTTACAATCTGATCGCCGCGGTTTATGCCTGCTATCATGTTGTTGTGCTGTTTATCGCGTTTTTTCTGAGGACGTATGATGAAGAAATAGAAAATTAAAACAAAAATGATCAACGGGAAAAACATTCCCATAAGACCGCCCTGCGCCGCACCGCCTTCAGCTCCTGCAGGAGTTCCTGAAGCTCCGCCGCCTGAACCTGAAGGTGCTGCACCTCCGCACGGTGATACTGCTGTTGTTGATTCAGCCATATTAAAAAAAATTCCCTTCGTAAAAAAATTATTTCATTTACATCTAAGAAAGCAATCACAGGAAGCAGAAAAATTTTTTCAGTTTCTACTTCCTGCTTTTGTATTTTACTTTGCTCGCCCTTTTTATTTCCACATCGGCGAATATCTCGTGAGAGCCGCGCATTTCGCAGTGTCACCGAGTTCTTCTTCGATTCTGAGAAGCTGGTTGTATTTCGCGATTCTGTCTGTGCGCGCGATGCTTCCTGTCTTAATCTGACCGGCGCGTGTTGCAACTGCAAGGTCAGCGATGAACGTGTCCGCAGTCTCGCCTGAACGGTGTGATACAACAGCTGCGTAACCTGCCTCCGCTGCCATCTGAATAACCTGCATTGTCTCGCTTACTGTTCCAATCTGGTTCAATTTTACGAGAACAGCGTTTGCAATGCCCTGTGAAATTCCGCGCTCAAGAATCTTCGGATTCGTTACGAAAAGATCATCGCCGACAAGCTGTATTTTTTTGCCGAGTGCCGCAGTGAGTGCGCCCCAGCCTTCCCAGTCATCTTCGGCGCAACCGTCTTCGATTGAGATTACAGGATAGTTTGCAACGAGGTCTTCATAAAGTTTAACGAGTTCGCTTGATGTATATTCAGCACCGCCGCTCTTTGTGAAGATATATTTGTTCTTTTCGGTATTGAAAAATTCTGATGACGCAACGTCAAGTGCAAAGCTTACATCTGTGCCGGGTGTGTAGCCTGCTTTGTTGACAGCTTCCATGAGAAGGTCAAGAGCCTCGCGGTTGTCTTTGAGGTTGGGAGCAAAGCCGCCTTCATCGCCAACGCCTGTTGAATAGCCGCGACCTTTTACGCAGCTTTTGAGTGCGTGATAAACTTCCGCGCCCATTCTTAAAGCTTCAGTAAAGGATTTTGAATTGTGAGGAACAATCATAAACTCCTGAAAATCGACTGTACTGTCAGCATGCGCGCCGCCGTTGATGACGTTCATCATAGGAGTCGGAAGCAAACCGCCGCCGATTCCGCCGAGCCACGCGTAAAGAGGTACACCGTGAGACTCAGCCGCTGCACGGGCGTTTGCCATTGAAACACCGAGCAGAGCGTTAGCACCGAGTTTCGATTTTCCTTCAGTGCCGTCAAGTGCAATCATGGCTCTGTCGAGTGAACCCTGATCATCTGCGTCCATTCCGAGAATTTCCGGAGCAATTTTCTCGTTTACGTTTTCAACAGCGTGCTGAACACCTTTGCCGCCGTAACGTGCCTCTTTGTCGCGGAGTTCAAGAGCTTCGTGAACGCCTGTTGATGCTCCTGAAGGAACTGCAGCACGTCCCATTGAACCGTCTTCGAGATAAACATCTGCTTCTAATGTCGGATTTCCTCTTGAGTCAAGAATCTCACGGGCATGAATACCAATAATTGATGCCATTGGAAAAAACCTCCTGATAAAATTTTTTTATAATCATCGAGTATTATACAATAATGACGAAAGAAAAATTAATTTTCAAACGGATTTTCATCAGGTTTAACGGGTCGCTCTTCAATCTGTTCCCATGAAATTGTTTTCGGGCGTTTCAAAACTGCTTCGTCAGCGCAGGTAACTCTGACTTTTAAAACGCGGTTTATGTACGCTATCTCAATGATATTTCCCTCGCGGACTTCGGCTGAAGGTTTACAAGTGCGTCCTTCAAGCCGTACAGCCCCGAGTTCAATCATTTCCTGAGCAACAGTCCTGCGTTTGACAAGCCGTGCCAGTTTCAAAAATTTATCAAGTCTCATTGAATTTTCTTCTCCCATGATTTTTTAATCATAAAAATCTCTCAACAGACTTGAAATATTATGATTTTCACGTTCTGTAATCTCCGTTTATTTTTACGTAATCGTATGTAAGATCGCAGCCCCACGCTGTCGCTTTGCAATCTCCGCTGTTAAGCGAAATTAAAATTTCAATGTCGCGTTCTGTTAAAATTTCTTTTGCTTTTTCCTCTGAAAAATCAATCCCTGCGCCGTTTTTGCAGACTTCAATTTTTCCGGCTCTGCTCCCGAACGCAACATCAATTTTTGAAACGTCAACATCTGCACCGCTGTAGCCTATGGCACAGAGAACTCTTCCCCAGTTTGCATCAGCACCGAACATCGCGGCTTTAAAAAGACTTGAACAGATTACGCTTTTAGCTGCTGTCTTTGCTGTCTGAATATCTTTCGCGCCAGTTACGCGGCATTCAAGCAGTTTCGTTGCGCCTTCACCATCACCGGCGAGCAATCTGCAAAGTTTTTCGCATACAAAATTCAAAGCTTTTTTGAAAATTTCAAAATTTTCGTTCCGCTCTGAAATTTTTTCGTTCCCTGCAAGTCCGTTCGCAAGAATCACGGTCATGTCATTCGTTGAGGTATCTCCGTCAACACTTATCATATTAAAAGTGTCAG
>CAJODX010000097.1 GCA_905233295.1 uncultured Synergistales bacterium
TATGTCGCAGCTCTATATGTCAATGCTTGAGAGATATTAACATTAATCTAAAAATTACCGCTTTATTAGAAATTTATGTAGCGAATTATGAAATTTTAAATTTAATTTCGTCCCGAGTTAGCAAGGCATTCGCTCAGCTCATGGCAAATCGCTTGAACTTCCTCAATGTCTTCTTTCTTCACATATTCGGGGTGAGCGTGAAAAACAGGATTACGAACCCACTGCAACTTGTCAAAACGGCTCTTCCAGTAACTCAGGAACGGTCTGTCGTTGAAATAATGAGCAAAATGTCCCCAGTACTGCCCCATGATTTTTCCAAGAACGCTGATCGGCAAAATATCCAGAAGTCCGGCATCAGGATTGTATTTTCGTCTCGTCTTCGCGAGTGAAACCTGATATTCCTCAGTATCTAAAATCGGTGTCGAACGTTTCAGCGCGGCATCAAGATTTTCAAGCGGCGTTTTCAAAATGTACTGCAATTCCTTTTTCATAAGACGTATCAATGCTGACTGAACGCTCAAAATTCTGAAAATTTCCGGCGAAAGTTTGACTTCAGGGTCAAGAACAAAAATATCTTTGCGTTTTGCATACTCGTCAACAGCATTTTGAAAGGCTTTTTGAATTTCCGGCAGCGCGTCCCCGTCATTGTAGCTTATCCCGAGTTTTTCAATCAGGAATGCGGCGTATTCAAGATTGTTGAGCAGAGAACGAAGCGTTGAATATAATATCGAAGGTTCTGTAACGTATGCAAGAGCTAAAAGTCCGTCAAAAAATTTTCCGAAATCGTTGCATTCAAGAAGACTGCTCCCGGCAAGCGAAACATCTTGAGCTGACCATTTGCCTGTCTTTGCATGAAAACGCAAACCGTTCGTAAAATATGAATAAATATAAATCTTCAGCCACGTGTTTTCATTGTCAATGCGTCTTGTAGTCTGAAGCTCGCCAGCTATTCTCAACAGACAGTAACGCCGTGCTGTGTCATAATTTTCATCGTTCTTTTTTGCTCCGTCAAGCTGGTCGTAAATCAAATATTCAAGTCCTTTGTATGCCATTATCCTGATGTTGTCTTCATCGGCGGCTGAATATAATCTTATGTCAGTCTCATCGGCAAGCGCGAAAAAATTATAGACGTATCTGGCAATTAAAAAACATCTTTCGGAGCGTTCGGCGTTTGTCAAAGCGGCGTCATCGCTGTTGAAACTGCTCACAAGCTGTAAATAATTCGCCTTGACTTCGCGGTAGTGCCCCCGTCTGTAAAATGTGTCGCTCAAAAATTCAGTGCTGCATTTTCCGGCAACGTTGATGCTCAGAATTTTATCCTGCAAAAATTTCGGGAGTTCGTTGAATGTTTCGACTCCGTTTTTGTTATGAGGCGAAATTTTTCTTTCCGTTTTTTCAACAGGTGCTGTCTTTTCACCGGGGCTGTAAACTTCCAGCGGTATATAGCTACGGTCGAGAAGCTCCTGAATTTCCGGGTCAAATTCGTTTTCTTCTGGCTGAACTTCGATGATTTCTTCCGTTTCTTCTTCGTCAAGATTCATTTTTTCACGGGCTTTTTCGATTAAACCTTCGTCCTGCCACGCTTTGATTTTATCTTCAGGAAAAGGCACTGCGGACTCAACATTATGAATTTGAATCTTGTCATTATCAAGCACAGAACGCGTAAAACGAACGGGGTGTCCCTCTGCTGAAGGCGAATATTCAAGAAAGACCATAAGGAGCGGATCTGAAACATTTGTCTCGTTGAACGTGAACAGCTGTCCGTCTTTAATTCGGACTTTGCCGAAAGGAATTTCATCGTGTCTGCGGAAAAAATCTATAACGCCTTCCTCAGCGAGAGCCGACTGCATGTTAATTTTTAAAACAGCGTCAATATCATAATTTTTTTCACGGACTTCATATGCCGCCGGTCCGAGTAAATTTCTTCCTAGCTTGAACGTAACGCGCAGTGAAGGGTGCATTTTCTTTCCGAGCAGTAATTTTTGACGGAGCTGTGTATCCTGAATCTGATTAAAATGTACAAAAATCGAATTTTCACTGCTTATGGGAACGCCGTATTTTCTGAGAATCGGACATTTTATGAAACCGAATAATTTATCGCGGTTGGGATTAAAAAATTCAAAATCGCCTTCAAAACGCTGTGTTGTCCAGTCAACTTTCTGAATAGCTTCCTCTTGTTTGAGCATACTCTCTTTGCTTGTGATTTTCAGAGCGTCTGAGATAATTTTTTCATCGTTTGGTCTTGTATCAAGCCATTCGCGGAGTGCCTTGACGTTTTCATCGCAAAATAAAATTTTGTCATTAGCCCATTCGTTAAATCCTAAAATTTTCCATGCAAGGGCTGCCGCGCGATTAAATTCGCTCTCTCTGTTGTCTTTGATAACGTTGTCGATAAGCCATTTCAAAATCGAAGCGAGCTGAGGAGGCTCGACCTTCAGGAATGTTGCGAAATTGTCAGACGTTAAATTTTCACTGACAGCTATGCAGGCTGCGGCTAAAATTTTTGAAGCTGCTGATGATGCCGCCATAAATGCGCCGTGAAAATCGTGAATCCTCATGTAAAGTTTTACACTTTTTTCACTCTCGCCCGTTAAATAAAGTGCAAAAGCATAAATTTCCGAAGCTGCTATGCTTGCTTTGTTATTTTTCCAAAGATGGTAAGCTGTCTCAACAATCTCGCGCATTCTCATTGAGTATGGTCTGTCCTCGTGGGCTTTCACTGCATATTGATATTTTGTCAGAATGCTTTCAATGACGCTTTGAATTTTATTTTGTCCCTTGGGTCTGAACTTTCTGACGTAATCAGAGTTAAGTGTAAAAGTTTCTAAAGTTTCGCGCATTCTGTTAAAAATTTTTTCAAGTTCACCATCAAAACCTGAAATATCTTTCTGTTCAGTCTGCTCAGGTTCAGACACCGGCGTTGAAACAGGACTTAAACCTGAATTTGAAACTGAAAGTGAAGGTGAAGGTGCAGGCGTTGCGACGACTTCATTAGACAGAGGACGGACTCCCCATATCATAGGATAGACCCAAAGCTCTTCGCCGAGAGCTATGTGATCATCCTCACAGCGCAAAAGAACGCCGGAAGTTTTATGACCGTCCGGCATCAGCATAATCTCAATATTTTTTCCTACATATTGCTCAAGATGTTTACGATCCAAAAATTAACACTCCTTTTAATTAATTTAATAAAAAATCAGGAATCAGGAGGCAGGAATTTTTTTAATTTTTTTCCTGCTTGCCTTTTAAAAATTCTACGGCTGATTCAAAAAATTTCATCTCATAATTTCCCGGAACATTTTTGTATAAATCCCGTCCGATCCTTTCAACGTGTCCCATTCGCCCCAAAATTCTTCCGTCAGGAGAAGTGAGACATTCGACAGCACCAAACGACCCCGATGGATTATACTGCGTTTCCATTGAAGGTTCGCCTTTGAGATTCACGTATTGCCCTGCAATCTGTCCGCTGTTCATAAGATTTTCCAAAATTTCGGGAGAACAGAAAAATCTTCCTTCGCCGTGTGAAACAGGAATCGAATAAATTTCGCCGATTTCAGTTTTTCGCAGCCATGGCGAATGATTTGCAACAACACGCGACAAAATTATTTTCGACTGATGTCTGCCTATTTTGTTAAATGTCAAAGTCGTTTTGAGTTCATCAGGTTCGCAGATTTTTCCGAACGGCAGAAGACCCGTTTTGACAAGAGCCTGAAAGCCGTTGCATATTCCGGCGGCAAGCCCTCCGCGCTTTTCGATTAAATCTTCGAGAGCATCACGGACAACAGGACTTCGCAGGAAAATCGCAATGAATTTTCCCGAGCCGTCAGGTTCATCGCCGTTTGAAAATCCTCCGGGAAGGACAAGAGCCTGAGAATTTTTCAATTTTTCCGCTGAAATTTTCATCAGATCCGGCGTGAGTGTTCTGACAACAAAAATTTCCGCCTGTCCTCCGGCTTTTGTGATTGCCTTTGCCGTTTCATATTCACAGTTTGTCCCTGTAAAAACAGGAATCAAAAATTTCGGATATGAATACGCGCTGAAAGATGAAGCCCTTGGAACGCTCGAAATATTTTTAATCTGAGGTATTTTTGAATTTTCAGCCGTTTCTGTCGGGAAAATTTTTTCGAGCGGCGAGTTATAAATTTTTTCAGCGTCAGATAAATTTATTTTTTCACCGCCAAAAATTATTTCGGGATTTTCAAGCACCGTTCCCAAAAATTTGAAATTTTCATCTCCGAAATCAAATTTTTCACCGGCAAATTCGATTATGAATTTTCCGCGCCTGTCATCAAAAATTTTTTCTGAAAATTCAAAGCCGAAATTATTTCCCAGACACATCTTGAAGATTGCGGCTCTGACACCTCCGAACGCCGGAACATAACACGCCGAAATTTTTCCCTGCGAATTTAATTTTTCAATAACGTCAAAATTTTTCAGCAGTGAATCTTTCAAAGGCAAACCGCGTTCGTCATATTCAGGCTCAAGCAGAAAAACTTTTGAACCTGCGCGCTTGAACTCCGGCGAAAGAATTTTTTTCACGTCCGTTACAGCAACGGCAAATGAAATCAAAGTCGGAGGAACATCGAGATTTTTTCCGTCAGAATCCGTGAATGATCCGCTCATTGAATCTTTTCCGCCGATAGCAGCGACCTCAAAGTCAAGCTGAGCCTTCAGCGCACCGAGCAGCGCACCGAACGGAAGCCCCCAGCGTTCCGGGTCATCGCCGGGCTTGCCGAAATATTCCTGAAACGTCAGCCAGCATTTTTTCAAGTCCGCACCAGCCGCGATAATTTTGCAGAGAGATTCAACCACGGCAAGATATGCGCCATTGAACGGGGATTTTTCTGAAACATAAGGATCAAAGCCCCATGACATCAGAGAACATGTATCTGTTTCGTGAATGCCGGCAGGGATTTTTGCAGCCATCGACTGAGCCGGAGTTTTCTGAAATTTTCCTCCGAACGGCATTAAAACGCTGTGCGCTCCGACAGTCGAATCGAATCTTTCTGAAAGTCCGCGTTTTGAACATACATTCAAATCTTTTAAAATTTCAGAAAGGCTGCGTTTTTCATTTTCACAAGATTCTGTTTCCTGATTTCCAGCTTTTATTTTAATTTTAATTTTTCGTGCCGCGCCGTTGCTGTTTATAAATTCGCGCGAAAGATTCACAATTTCTTTGCCGCGCCACGTCATTTTCATTCGTCCGGAATCGTTCACGCGTGCAATTACACTAGCCTGAACATCTTCAGCCAAAGCTAAATTTTTTACACGTTCAGCGTTTTCAGCCGCAACTACGACAGCCATGCGTTCCTGAGATTCGCTCACGGCAATTTCTGTTCCGTCAAGTCCGGCATATTTCAAAGGCACAGCGTCAAGGTTAATGTCAAGTCCGTCCGCAAGTTCACCGACAGCAACACTGACTCCGCCTGCGCCGAAATCATTACAGCGTTTGATTAATTTTGTAAATTCAGGATTGCGGAAAAGTCTTTGGAGTTTTCTTTCTTCGGGTGCGTTGCCTTTCTGAACTTCAGCACCGCGTGTTTCAATGAAGGTTGTGTTGTGCGACACTGAGGAGCCTGTTGCGCCTCCTATGCCGTCGCGTCCTGTACGACCGCCGAGCAGTAAAATTAAATCGCCGTCTTTCGGACGTTCGCGAATAACATTTTTTTCGGGAGCTGCCGCAATGACCGCACCGACTTCCATACGTTTTGCCTTGTAGCCTTCGTGATAAATTTCATCGACAAGACCTGTCGGAAGTCCGATTTGATTTCCGTATGAGCTGTAACCAGCAGCAGCTTTCGTTATGATTGAACGCTGTGAAAGTTTCCCCGGCATTGCTTGGTCAAAAGGATTTGCCGCGCCCGTGATCCGCATTGCCTGATAGACATATGAACGCCCTGACAGAGGATCGCGAATCGCACCGCCGATACATGTTGCAGCACCGCCGAAAGGTTCAATCTCTGTCGGGTGATTGTGGGTTTCATTTTTAAACAGCAAAAGCCACGATTCATTTTTGCCGTCAATGTCAACGTTAATTTTGACTGTGCAGGCGTTGTTTTCTTCAGATTCAACAAGATCGGGAAGTTTGCCTTTGGATTTCAGATATTTTGCGCCTATTGTTGCTATGTCCATCAGGGTTACGGGTTTGTTATCGCGTTTTAAATATTTTCGGATTGAAAGATAATTTTCAAAAACTTCGCGGACTTTCAAATCTTCAATTTCAGTTTCGTCAATGTGAGTTGAAAATGTCGTATGTCTGCAGTGATCCGACCAATATGTGTCGAGGACTTTTATTTCCGTTTCGGTTGGTGCGCGTCCTTCAGATTCAAAATATTTTTTGCAGCATTCTAAATCTTCACGGCTCATTGCGAGATTTTTTAATTCAGATAATTTTTCGAGCGGAACAGTCTTAACGTCTGCGGGGGTCGGATAATATGTCTGGAGCGATTCGTATTCGCCAATCTGAGCTTCACGAGCCTCAACGGGGTTGATTAAAATTTTTTTGATTGCATTGAAATTTTTAATATCGCCATAAAAAATAAAAATTTTTGCGCTCCTTACCACAGGACGAATGCCGGATAAAAGCATTGCACACTGTTCGGCTGCATCGGCACGCTGGTCATATTGTCCGGGAAGGTATTCAACGGCTAAAATTTTTCCTGCTTCAAAATCATCTGGAAGGGATTCTAAAATTTCATCTGTGAAAGGTTCTGCGAAAACAGAATGACGGCATGTTTCAAATATTTTCTCGTCAAGTCCTTCAACGTCGTAGCGGTTTAATATTCTCAGACGTGAAATATTTTCGTTGCCCGGAATATTTTTGATTTCGTCAAAAAGTGAACGTACGTCAAAATTTTCTTTATCTTTGCGTTCGGTATAAAGCCTGAATACGCGCATAAAAATTTTTGCTCCTTTAAAAAATTCTGTTTATATTAAGATAATATCATTGAAAGCAAACAAGAACTATATATTTTTTGTGCTAAAATCAGCCGGATTTTTGCGTTGCTATAATACGCGGGTTATTTTTTTAAGGAGTTAAATTTTTATGCTGAAAAAATTTACATTATTTTTTATCGCTCTGTTTGCATTCACATCTGCTGCAGGAGCTGTTGAAAGTCCTGTTCCTCCGTCAAAAGGTCAGTGGGGCTTTGCGCTTGAAGAATCTCTTCCGCTTTATGAAAAAGCAGATTTTAATTCAGATTCAGAATATGTTGACTTCGACGGCGAGTGGTTCAAAGTTCCAAGTGCCGTTCGTGATTCTGAAAATAATCTCTGGTACAAAGTCAAAATTGACGGCAAAGACGGCTGGCTCGCTCAAAACGGCGTTAGATTGAAACTTCAGAACGGCGGAAAAAGCAAAACCGCAGCGAATCTCTACAAAAAATATCAGAAAAATAAAAATGCGTTGCGTCCTCTTTTAGGTCTGACACAGGACGAAATCCGAAGCAAACTCGGAACGCCGACGATGCGCGAAACTCCGTATGAAGAAAACGAGGTTAATATTCTTTCATTCGAGCTTGCCGACAGAAAAATGACTCTCGTTGTAACTCTGAGAGACGGCGAAGTTGAAAAAGCCGTTTTCCGTGAAGGTCGAGCAGGTCAGACGGATTAGATTAGAAAAAATTTTTAAGGAGTTAAAATTTTTATGTCAAAAAAAGTTTTATTAGTGTTGCTCTTGTTGATTTTCGCATCATGTGCCTCAGCTCAGGACAGAACAGTTTCTCCTGCTGCGCCTTCAAAAGGTCAGTGGGTCTTTGCTCTTGAAGATTCTCTGCCGCTCTACGAAGACCCCAACCCGAAAGCTGATGTTGAATATGTTGAACTCCCTGAAGCATGGCTGAAAGTTGTCAGCACGGTCAGGGATGCTGAAAATAATCTTTGGCGTGTTCTCGAATATAACGTTCTGCTGCCTCTCGTGTTTCTCGACTCAATAATAACTCCTCCTGTTAAAAGCCTGTTAATTTCTTGCCTATAAAAGAAAATTTGTCTTTTTCTTCTCTCCTTTAGACGTCGGCTCGTTGGCCGACTACAAAACACTTGCCTGTTATAGCCTCCCAACGAGGAGGCGTCCTTTGTGTGAAGAAAAACTAAAAAACAAAATTTTTTCTTTATAGGCATAAAAAAACTTTTATAGGCTTGAAAAATTTTTCTCTGGCGGAGAGTCTATCTGATCGACTTGCCCCCTTTAAAAGGGGGCGGCGATCTTAAAATATTAATATATTAGGCAAAATGACCACTTAAAAAAACGGTGATAAACAGTGT
>CAJODX010000098.1:0-475 GCA_905233295.1 uncultured Synergistales bacterium
AGACTCGTATCTACTCCGCCCTGTTCGATGAAATCTTTCATGAGTTTTCCGACTTCGTTGTCAGCAAACGCTGTGATGACAGCTGTATCCATACCGAAACATTTATGAAGTCCGCGAATGACGTTATACTCGCCGCCGCCCTCCCAAGCTCTGAAGGAACGCGCCGTTCTGATTCTTCCCTCGCCGGGATCGAGCCTGAGCATGACTTCACCAAGACTTACGGCATCAAATTTACAATTTTTTTTGTCTTTGAGATTTAACTGCATTGTATTATTAAGTCTCCTTTGCGTGAAAGTGAACTACCGCCACTTACAGACGGCGTTTATGGCTCTAAGCCAAGGTTTTCTATATTCCATAGATACAAAATTTATTTTGCCGGAATTTCAACTGAGCATTCCATTTATTCAATTTTAAAAATTATAGCACAACAAATTGAATTAGCGCAATTTATAAGCAGAAGTCTTCTTACTCGTTT
>CAJODX010000098.1:496-7692 GCA_905233295.1 uncultured Synergistales bacterium
TCAAAATTTTTTTGTTGAAATTACGTTCAAAATATTCCCGCGCGTTGCGTCCCATTGCTGAATAATCTGCGTGAATCATTTTCAAAATTCCCTGTGCGAGTTCGTCAGGATCTCCGAGCTTTGTACAGATTCCGCATTCAGCTTCATCAATTATTCTTTGAGTTTCGCCCGATGCAGACGCGATTACAGCTTTGCCGCAAGCCATGTAAGACTGCAATTTAGCCGGAATCGTTTTTGCCCACAGAGCAGAGTCGCTGAAACTTATGAAACCTGCATCGCATGCACTGAGAATTTCGGGAATTTCTTCTGCGGGTTTTCGGGGAATCATTATGAATTTATCTTTAACTCTGAAATTTTCAATCTGCTTTTCAAATTCGCTCTGATAACGTCCATCGCCTACGATAATAAATTTTATTTTTTCATCTTTGAGCAGTGCCGCCGTCTTCGGCAGAATTTCAAGTCCCTGAACGTAGCCTATGTTGCCGGTGAAAGCGATTTTGAAAGAGTTATCTTCGGGGATTAAATCAATTTTTTTCCGTTCAAGAGGCTTGTAAAAATCTTCAGCATACTGCGGCCAGTAATGAATTTTTTCCGGCGAAACTTTTACTTTCCTCTCCAGAATAGATTCAGCGAACGATGGACTTGGAACAAAAATTTTATCAGCCTGAGCGTAAATTTTATCGACCATTCTGTCTATCGGCTTAATGACAAACGGACTCCTGATACCTGTTACAGTGATGATATTTTCAGGCCAGAGATCCTGAACATAAACGAAATGCGGAATTTTATTTTTCTGTGCGTACCAGCAGCCGACTTTAACCTGCGTCATCGGTGAAACTTCAAAGCTGAAAACAAGATCGGCTTTTATTTTCGTAAAATTTTTCCAGAACCACCCTGACACAACGAACGAAAGATAATTTAAAATCATTCCGATTGAACTCCGTCCGCGCGGAATTAAAGGAATCCTTATGATGTCGATCCCGTTCCATTTTTCGCGGCGGCGTTTTGTCAAGGACCAGCCGTCAAAAAATTTTCCCATAGGATAATTCGGTATTCCTGTCAGGACAGTAACCTTGTAACCGCGCCTGACCCATTCGGCAGCCATGTCGTTAATTCTGAAAGTTTCGGGATAAAAATACTGCGAGATTACTAACAAATGTTTCGTGATGATTCTCTTCTTTCGCCGTGTTAAATTTCACCGCGATTATAACAAAAAAATAAAACCTCCCGGCAAAATTCGGGAGATTTTTATTTTTCATTAATTTGAGGGGGGTAAAACTAAAACGACTCGAACAAGAACGAGGAGTTTTTTATAAATTATTTTCGTATCGCGGAAATTTCATTGCAGGATTGAAAATTCCACGCTGTTTTTCTCTGCCTTTTTGTTCGCTTCGTCAAACATTATAATATTAAAAAAATTTTTGTCAAGCAAAAAAAATCAGGAACGAAAAAAGATTCTTCATTCCCGATTCTTTTTTAATTTAATTTTTTACGCTACCGTTATTTCTTTGCAGAGATAAACATCCTGAACAGCATTTATGATTTCAACGCCTTCGTTCATAGGACGCTGGAAAGCTTTGCGCCCAAGGATCAAGCCCATGCCGCCCGCTCTCTTGTTCACGACTGCTGTACGTACAGCCTCGCTCAAATCGCTTGCACCGCCGGAAGCTCCGCCTGAGTTAATCAAGCCCGCTCTGCCCATGTAGCAGTTTGCAACCTGATACCGAGCAAGGTCTATCGGGTGTTCGGTCGTGAGTTTTTCATACATTTCTTTTGAGGTTTTGCCGTAGCCTTTGCCCATCGCGAGGTAGCCGCCGTTGTTCGTCGGAAGTTTCTGTTTGATGATGTCGGCTTCAATCGTAACGCCGAGATGGTTTGCCTGTCCTGTGAGGTCTGCTGAGGCGTGATAGTCCGTAACGACATCGTCTTTTTTGATTTTGAACGCCGAGTTTCTGAGATAGCACCACAAAATCGTAGCCATTCCCATTTTATGAGCTTCATGGAAAGCTTTTGAAATTTCCTGAATCTGGCGCGTTGACTCAGGGCTGCCGAAATAAATCGTCGCTCCGACTGCGACTGCACCGAGTTCATAAGCCTGTTTCACTGACGCGAAAAGAACTTGATCAAACTGATTCGGATAAGTCAGAAGTTCATTGTGGTTGAGCTTGAGAACGAAAGGAATTTTGTGCGCATATTTTCTTGCGGTTGCGCCTAAAACTCCGAGCGTTGTCGCAACAGCGTTGCAGCCGGCTTCCATTGCAAGCTTGATAATATTTTCGGGGTCAAAATAAATCGGATTCGGACCGAATGAAGCTCCTGCAGAATGTTCGATGCCTTGGTCAACAGGAAGAATCGAAATGTAGCCGGTGCCTGCAAGTCTTCCGTGATTGAACAGCGTCTGCATTGCACGCATTACAGGCACTGGACGGTCGGTCATGCTGACAACGCGGTCAACAAAATCGGGACCCGGCAGAGAGAGCAGATCTTTTGAAATGGTTTCGCACTTGTGAGTTAAGAGACTTTCGGCTTCTTTTCCGAGTAAGGCTTCAATTTTTCCAAATTCCATTATAAAAACAACTCCTTAAAAATTTTTGACACAAAAAATTTTGCCTGTAAAATACTCGCGCCTATTATAATACGAAAGGAGATTTGCAGATGTTAAGAAAATTTTTTAAAGATGCTCTCGCACTACTCGAACGTGCTGCGGATCTCCGGGGTGCGTTTTTTTAGCACGCGCCGAAAAAATTTTAAGATGTTAAACCGGGATCTGATGAAAATTTTTGTCAGTCCCGGATTTTTTTTGAGGAGGAAATTTTTTTATGCGAAAAGTAAAAATTTTTGACACGACACTGAGAGACGGCGAACAGTCTCCGGGCTGTAGCATGAACCTGAGCGAAAAAATCGTGATGGCACGTCAGCTTGACAAACTCGGAGTTGACATCATCGAGGCAGGATTCGCAATCGCCTCGCCGATGGATTTCAAGAGCGTTCAGGCAATCGCCGCCGCCGCTTCAAATTGCGTAATCGCAAGTCTTGCACGATGCAACAAGGGCGATATTGACACAGCATGGGAAGCTGTCAAAGAGGCAAAAAAGCCGCGCATTCATGTTTTCATCGCAACGAGCGATGTTCACATGCAATATAAACTCAGAATGAACCGCGAACAGGTCTTACAGACGATAACAGAAATGGTCGGCTACGCCAAATCAAAATGCGAGGACATTGAATTTTCCGCCGAAGATGCCTCGCGTTCAGACAGAGAATTTCTCGCAAAAGCATTTTCAAACGCAATCGCCGCAGGAGCAAAGACAATCAATGTTCCTGACACCGTGGGCTATTCAACTCCGCAGGAAATGAGCGAATTGATTTCATATCTCCGTGAAAATGTCGAAGGCATTGACAGCGTGGATATTTCCGTTCACTGCCATAACGATCTCGGAATGGGCGTTGCAAACTCGCTTGCCTGCGTAAAGGCTGGAGCGACTCAGGTTGAATGCACCGTCAACGGCATAGGCGAACGTGCAGGTAACGCAAGTCTTGAAGAAATTGCAATGGCTATCCGAACGCGCAGAGATTTTTACGACGCTGAAACAAATATCAACACTCGCGAAATTTATAAATCGAGCAGACTTTTGAGCAACATCACCGGAGTTCCAATCGCACCGACAAAGCCGATAGTCGGAGCAAACGCCTTCGCACATGAAGCCGGGATTCATCAGCACGGAATGATAACGAACGCACAGACTTATGAAATTATGAATCCTGACGAGATCGGCGTACCGCACAGAGCTTTGGTTCTCGGCAAACATTCAGGCAAACACGCGCTGCGTGAAAGACTTGAAAGCATGGGCTACGAAATTCCGGACGAGGAACTCGAAGATATTTTCACGAGATTCAAGAAACTCGCTGACCAGAAAAAAACGATCACGAGTTCAGATCTTGAAACTCTCACGCTGTACCGTTCAAAGGTTACGAAAACCGAAGAAAGCCACGCGCCTTCGTGCCAGCTTGTAAGTCATTCAATAACGTCCGGCAGCAACATTCCAAAGATTTCTTACGTTAAAATCAAACGTGCTGATAACGTCATGGAAGGTGTCGAAAGCGGCGCAGGACCTCTTGACGCGGCATTCAAGGCGATAAATAAAATGCTCGGCATTGAGGCACGTCTTGAAGATTTCAGCATTCGTGCTGTTACTGAGGGCGAAGATTCTATCGGCGAAGCTGTCGTAAAAATTTCCAGTGCGGCAAGCGGCGAAATGTACACAGGTTCGGGAATTTCCACTGATATTGTTGAAGCGTCCCTGCAAGCGTATCTGAGCGGCATTAACAAAATGTTTGAAGCTGGAGAATAGAAGAAAAAATTTTAATTTTTTATGCCTCAGATGAAACGCCGCCGATTTTTTTTGTGAATTTAAGTTAATTCAGAAATGCGCTGACTTTTTCTTTAACGCGTGAACCGTCAGCAAGTCCTTTTGCTTTTGCCATCACGGCTTTCATTAATTTTCCCATATCTTTTGGCGAGGTTGCGTTGATTTCTTTTGCGGCTTCGGCAATCAAAGAATCAATTTCTTCATCGCTCAACTGTTTTGGCAGATACGGCTCAAGGATTTTTATTTCCGCGAGTTCAGCTTCAGCTCTGTCATTTGCTCCTCCGGCTTTATACTGTTCTGCGGCATCTTTGCGCTGTTTGATTAATTTTTTTATGACTGCGTAAACATCATCATCTGTAATTTCAACTGCTTTGCCTTTGTCCGCCTGAAGTTTCTGAAGTTCGGCTTTCAGCATTCTCAGAGTTGAAAGTTTCGGCTCGGTGCGCTCTTTCATAGCCTGAGTCAAATCTTTTGTAATTTCATTCGTAAGAGACATAAAAAAATTTTTCTCCTTTTTAAAAATTAAAAATTAAAAATTAAAAAATAAAAAAAACAGTGAGGAGCTAAAAAAATTTTTCTTCACTCCTCACTTCTGGTTTCCTAAATGAATTTAGCCCGGACTCCTGTGGCGCATACTTTTGCGTTTACGGGCTGCTTCAGCGCGTTTGATTTTTTTTGCATCGCTTGGCTTTTCGTAATGTTCGCGTCTGCGAGCTTCGCGGAGTGTTCCTACTCTCGCTACTTCACGTTTGAACCGCCTGAGGGTATCTTCAAGAGATTCTCCGTCTTTGCGGGTTACTGTCGTCATGTTAAATCCCTCCCTTCGGATTCTTTCAGCAATCGGTGCTAGCCTGGAGGCCAACCGAGATTACGTCCTGCTAACAAATGCAGATGGAGGTGAGGTACTGTCTGTCCGCCCTGTTCGCCTGTATTGATTACCATTCTGTAACCGTCTTTTTCAAGACCGAGGCTGTTCGCAACCTTCACAGCACTGCTCATTAAATTTCCCCACACAGCAGGATCATCCACAGCGATACCTGAACTGTAATGTTTTTTAGGGATAACGAGAACGTGAACAGGTGCCTGAGGATTCAAATCTCTGAAAGCAACGACATTTTCATCACTGTATATAAAATCAGTGGGAATGCCGCCGTTCGCGATCTTGCAGAAAATACATTCGTCCATATTAAAATTTTCAGCCTCCTAAAAATGACGTTAGAATTTTATAGCATTTTGAAATTTTTAACAATTAATATATCTACTGATTTTTTTGCGGCAAAATTTTCCAGAGTTCCTCGCTTGTGTTTAAAGAAATTTTTTCGCCGCCTGTGAATCTGCCGATAATACGCGACTGAATATTTTCAGATTTTAATTCAGCCTGAGCCTCTGAAAGTTTTTCCGGCGCAATAACAGCTATTAACATTCCCGATGAAATTAAATTCATGTAATCAAAATTTAATTTTTCTGACGCTCTTAACGTTAAATCTGAAACAGGAATTTCATTTTTATAAATTTCCATGCCCAGATCTGCGCCCTGCTGGACTTCGTATAATGCTCCGCTGATGCCGCCTTCTGTGGGGTCGTGCATGTAACGCGCAAAATCCTCAGAATTTTTGCCGGTCTTACAACTGAAAAATTTTCGCCCCAGCCTTTTATGCGTTTTATTTCGTTTTCACTAAAAAAATTTTTTAATAAATCTTCGCGGTCATTTGCGATAATGCTCATGCCTTCAAGTCCTGCGTGTCCTGTCGCTAAAATAAAATCGCCTTTCTGAATTTTTTTCGCGCTTAACTCGCAACGCGTCATTCCGAGCATTGTTCCTGAGATTACAGGCTCTGAATATTTTTCAGTGAGTTCCGTATGACCTCCGGCAATCGCAATATTTAATTTTTTGCACGTCTCGTGAATTTCGTCCATTATGCCGGCAATAAAAGACACGCCCATGGAGTCCGGCACTATCAGAGTTACGACGAGCCACGAAGGATCAGCACCCTTGCAGGCTAAATCGTTCGCGTTGATATGAACGAGCAATGAACCCGCGTTTTTTGCCGCACCTGTTACAGGGTCTGAAGCCGCAACTAAAATTCCCTCCGGAACTTTTATTAATGCCGCGTCTTCGCCAATGCCGCCGCCTACGAGAAGATCATCGCGCAACGCTCCAGTAAAATCCAAAACGCTTTTTTTTAATATATCCGGCTGTAATTTTCCCGGCATTTTTCAATCACCACTCAAAAAAATTTTTCTTAAAATTTCAAGACCCTTTTCAAGTCCCAAAAGAGAAGGTCGGCTCAGATATTTTTCGGGAACTTCATAAACTTTTACGCCTTTTTCAATCAGAATTTTTGTCCATTCGCGGCTGTAAAAATCTTTGAGAGTTGCGTGATTCATTGTTCCCGTTTGAATTATGTAAACGTCAAGATTTTTATTTTCGAGAGATTTTAACACGCGCTCTGCTCCCCACGCGGCTATTGAACTTCCCTGACGCAAAGGCACGGCATCTGGAGCTGCGTTGACACCGCCGGCAAGCGAAATTAAATTTGCAGCCCATGAATCCGGCGTACACGTGTAAATTTCTTTTGATGTCGCTTCAATAAACGCGTGAAAATTTTTCGATGATGAGCGCGCTGTTTTCATCATGCGGAGTTTTTTTATCGCGTTTTCTGAATCAAGCCCAAGCGTTTCGCCTAAAGTTTGCAGATAAGATTCAAAATTTTCCCATGACGGCGGATCAAGATTTATGATTTTTACTCCGGCACGTTCAAGAATTTCGTATAAATTCGGATTAAGTCGCACGGCAAAACTCCGCGTTACGACAACATCAGGTTT
>CAJODX010000098.1:7733-12545 GCA_905233295.1 uncultured Synergistales bacterium
CTCGGCAACAAATCTTCGTCATCATTTTCTGACAGCGCAATTAAAATTTTTTCTCCGTTCATTGCGGAAATATTATCGGAATGTCCGGGATAGAGCGAAATTACGCGCAGATTTTCAGCGCAGGCATTCTGGCAAAATAAAAATATGAAAATAAAAATCAAAAAAATTTTTTTCATTTTTAAAATTTAATTCCAATCAAAATCTTTGGGAAGATTGTTAAGTTTCCACGTTCCTTTGGAGATATAGACAACGTGATTTGCGTAATCGTCTTTCCAGCGTGCGTTTTCGGGCCAGTCTTCGTATGACGGACGTTTGTGAACCATGTTGTCAATACCGCCTGTCGATAAAACATAAAGGCTGAAAATGTTCGTGAGCGTGTCAAGCTCCATGTAGAGTTCCAGAACTCCACCCTGATATGCCTGTTGTCCGCTTTTATTCGTTCCCCATTTTTCATCTTTCAACTCACGGATTCTACAGCTTCTGAAATTCATTCCGTTATTTTCTTCATAGTCAGTCGGCTCTGAAGTGTAAACTCTCGTGCATCTGAGATATAAAAGTTCATCGGCGTTTGGCACATAATTGAGTTCATTATCCATGCTTTCAGGGCTTGGCTTGATTTTTACCAATATTTTTTCGGAGGCGGAATATTTATCTACCGTGAACGGGACGCCTGTACCTCTTGAAACGCCCCACGCTCTCATATCTTTACTTGTTACGGAAACAATATTTTCTTCGCCTTCGCCGAACGCTGAATAATAAAATTCACCGTAGCTGCCACTGCGGTTATACAAAAACTTATATCTATACGTGTAACCTGATACATATTTAACCACATTATCATCATTTGCAATATCTGTTATTTTTGACTTTGCGTCTGTGCCGTACTTAGCCGTTAATGTGTATTTAGCGGCATCGAGTATTTCTACACCGTGATCTTTGCTGTCTTCATAAATTTTTATGCATTTTTTATATTCGGGACTATGAACGGCAACGCAGGTATTTGTGAAAAAGTCTGTCCAAAACGTGTCATTGCTGTCGATTTGAGTGAAAAAGTCTTCTAGAATCGTTTCAGCTTCAGTATCTGAAATATTTTCAGGTAATGTAATGCCAGCTTGATTCACAACAAGATTCGCATTCTCTATATCCCTCTGAGCATAAAGAACAGTCAGAACATTTCCGTAGATTTTGTTATCCTTGCTTAAAATTTCCCCGGCTATGTAATCTTTGATTATATTGTCGCTGCTTTCATATGTGATAACGACAGGCAGGGTCAAATTTGCCAGATGATAAGACGCATTCCTGTTGCTAAGATTGCTGCTGTCAAACGCATAACCTGAAGCTGTCATAGGCGCAAGAGCCTCGCGGATTTTTTTTGAACTTTCAAGTTTCCACATTCCAAGTCCGGCGCGTCCGATTCGCGAGCCGATGTAATTCACAACTCTCTGACCGCGTTCACGTGCAGTCATAACCTGCTGTGAGCGTGAGCCGAACGAAATCAGCGTGTAAAACGTTCCGCCGAGAACCAAAATGAAAAACGAATGTATGACCAGTGCAGTTAAAAGTTCCGTCAATGTGAAACCCTTTGAACGCCTTCTCATAAAATTCTGCCACCTTTTGCGTAATTTATCGCTGTCGAAATTTTTTAATTTAGATTATTATAATGCCCAAAAATAATTTACGGGGGTAAAATTAAATGGAAAAATTAAGCGTTTTTAAATGTGCAAAGTGCGGAAACATCGTTGAAGTCATGCATGTGGGCGGCGGTACGCTCGTATGTTGCGGCGAACCGATGAAAGAATTAAAGGAAAACACAACTGACGCGGCTCAGGAAAAACACGTTCCCGTCCTTGAAGGTTCAAAAGTCAAAGTCGGAAGCGTTGCTCACCCGATGCAGGACGATCATTATATCGAATGGATCGAAGTCATCAACGGTGAAAGAGTTTGCCGCCAGTTCCTCAAGCCCAGCGAAGAACCTGCCGCTGAGTTCGGATGTGCAAAATCAGGTTCAACGATGCGCGAATACTGCAACAAACACGGACTTTGGAAAGCAAACGCATAAAAAATTTTATTTCTAAGGAGAAAAATTTTTCACTATGAAAATTTCTGACGCAATGGTCGCGGCTATCAACGACCAGATTAAAGCGGAGTTCGACTCAGCTTATATTTATCTCGCCATGTCAGCATATTTTGAAGATGCAGGACTTGAAGGAATGGCTCACTGGATGAAAAAACAGTACAAAGAAGAAGTCGAACACGCTGAAAAATTCATTGATTATCTTTACGAACGCGGCGCAAGAGTTATCATTCCCGAAATCGCAAAACCCAAGGAAAGCTACGCGGACGCTCTTGAAGTTTTCAAGACGGCATATGCGCACGAACAGTATGTAACCTCGCGGATTTATAAACTCGTTGACCTTGCTTCGGGCGAAAAAGATTACGCAACTCTTTCCATGTTAAAATGGTACGTTGATGAACAGATGGAAGAGGAAGACAACACCGGCGGTATTGTCAGCAAACTTGAATTTCTCGGAAGCGACAAACACGGGACTTATATAGTTGACCGTGAACTTGCCGCACGTTAAATAACGCTATCAACCACATACACGCAGATCGCAGGGAAGTTTTGAAAAATTTTTTCAGGGCTTCCCTGTTTTTATTTTTAATAAAAATTTCGGAATGAACACTGAAAAATTAAAATTTTTTCTTGAAGGGCTGTATTACGTCTACCAGCGCAGAGAATTAATAAATCCTGACCCATTATATTTTTTATATAAATATAAAGACGTCCGTGATCTTGAAATAGCCGGACTGATAGCGGCATCTCTTGCGTACGGGCGAGTGGCTCAGATTATGAAGAGCGTTGAAAAAGTTTTGTCGTGTCTTACGGATTCACCGCACGAATTTTTGACGGCGAACAGAAATTTTGAAATTGTTCCGGAAAATTTCAAACATAGATTTACGACCGGCGAAGATATTAATATTTTGCTCGCGAATATTTCTGAAATTATAAAAAATTTCGGAACGCTTGAAAATTTTTTTGAAATCTGCATGAAAAACTCAAATGAAAATATTTTCGCGGCACTCGACAAATTTTCCGATAAACTTTCACAAAATAAAAAAGACGGCGCGTTCTCACTCGTTACAGCACCGAAAGACGGCAGCGCGTGCAAAAGAATTTTTTTATATCTCAAATGGCTTGTACGCCGCGACGATGTTGACCCCGGCGGCTGGAAAGTCATAAAGCCGAAAGATTTAACCGTTCCGACAGATACGCACATGCATAATATTGCGACTAAACTCGGCTTCACAAGCAGAAAGAGCGCAGATTTGAAAACGGCTGTTGAAATTACAGAAGGGTTCAGAAAAATCTGCCCCGAAGATCCGGCGAAATATGATTTTGTTTTAACACGCTTCGGAATCAGGGCAGGACTTAACGTTAATGAACTTTCAGATTTAATTTCCTGACTGGCAAATTTCAGATATATTGTTCCATTTGATCGTGAATTACGACCATATTGTTAAAATCTTCAATTTGAGGACGCTGAACCAAAATCGGCTCCTGAACATGAACGTATTGATTCTCAACGCGGCGGATGACGGAACCTCTTTCGAGTCTGGTTGCAACTCCTGCCGTATCGCTGATTACATTTGTCTGCACCACACGCATTTTTTTGATCCTCCATGAATGAAAAAAATTTTTCATAAACGCTGCGTGAATATTTTACCAAAAAAAGACGTTAAAATTTGTCCGCCGTTATTCCCAGAATTTTTTTTCACCTGCAAGCCCGATTCTTCTCGGAAAATTTTTCGGACACGGAGAAATTTTCTCCCACGTAACGATACATTTTGAAGAATCTTCGCCACCGTAAAATTTTAATGAAGGTTTAGAAAGCCCGAGCGTCCTCCATTTATCATTGACCTCTGAAATAACTTTTTCGCCTTTAAATGTCAGAATTTTTCCTCCGGGTCTTACCAGCGGCGATAATAACTCAGCTGTTACTCCGGCTGAAGCCAGGGCGCGCGCGCCTGCAAGATCAAATTTTTCGCGATGGATTTTCGCAAAATCTTCACTGCGTGAACAGACGATTTCAAGATTTTTAATTTCAAGAGCTTCAACAATTTCACGTACGGCATCGCATTTTTTATTTATGCTGTCGAGCAGAAAAATTTTCAAATCCGGTCTATGGACAGCCCAGACAACTCCGGGAAGACCTCCGCCGCTTCCGACATCAATAATTTTTGCGCCTGAAGCTGACGGAAGAAACTCAAGCGATGATTCACAGTCCAAAATTTGAAGATTAAAAATTTCATCAGCTCCGCGTGTTCCGACCAGCCTTGCCCGTGTACAGCCAGCCAGCATCTCAGCGTATTTATATAAAATGGACTTTTGAAGGTTCATATCTGTCTTCCTGAGCGTGTTTGTTTTTCGGATAACCTACTGGAATTATCGTGAACGCTCTGAAATTTTCTGGGAGGTTCAAAATTTTTTCGACTGATTTCATTCTTTCTTCAAACGGAGCTATGCCGAGCATCACAGCTCCAAGTCCAAGTTCTTCGACTTCAAGCAAAATATTTTCCGTTGCGATTGCCATATCTATATCGACCATCTCCGGCACTGCAAGATTTTCAGTACGATAGCACGGAACGATCACAACAGGAGCATTTTTCGCGGGAGCTGTATAAGGCGTAACATTCGCGAGTTTTGAAATCAACTCTTTGTCCGTGGTAACATAAAATTCCCAAGGCTGTTGATTGACAGCTGACGGAGCAGCCATTGCGGCGCGTAAAATTTTCACGATTAAACCGTTCGGG
>CAJODX010000098.1:12551-19621 GCA_905233295.1 uncultured Synergistales bacterium
CTTACACGATTAAAAATTGCATTCATTAAAATTTTTCTCCGTTTTCTGCTATTTATGAGAGCAATATTATATCTGAAAAAATTCAGCGTTGTACGCGGATTTCGGTTAAATTTTTATTTTAAACCACGCTTTCATTACATCGAAAATTTTCACAAGCTCTTCTTCTTTTATTATGTAAGGAGGCATCGTGTAAATGTATTTCAAAAAAGGTCTGTTGAAAACTCCGTTGGAATATGCAAAATCCTGAAAGCCTTTTATAAATTCAGCGTTTCGGCATTCGATACAGATACAGCCGCCCAAAATTCTGATTTCTTTTATTACGTCTGCCGAAAAATTCTGAAACTCGCGTCGGGCAATACGTTCAATGTTTTTGATTTTGGAAATATAATTTTCACGTTCAAAAATTTCTATCGACTTCAAAGCCGCAGCGCAGGCAAGAGCATTTCCCATAAAAGTCGGTCCGTGCATGAGAGCGTGTTCAGGGTTTTCATCATAAAAAGCATCGAAAATCTTTTTATTCGCGACTGTTACGGCATGTCCGATATATCCGCCTGTGAGAGCCTTGCCCAAAATTAAAATGTCAGGCTGTACAATATCGGCAACGAAGCGATTTCCAGTCCTGCCGAAGCCTGTTGCAACTTCATCAAAAATTAAAATTACGTTGTATTCATCGCAAAGTTCTCTGGCGCGGCGCAAAAATTCAATGCTGTGAATATGAAAGCCGCCTGCACACTGTAAAAGAGGTTCAATGATGAAGGAATTTAATTTTTCGTGATATTTTTCAAAAGTTTTTTCGAGAGTTTCAATCTCTGCTGGAATGTGAATAATATTTTCATTTTTTCCGAGAGCTTTCAGAATAAAATGATAATCTTCATCGTCTCCGATTTCCATGGCTTTGAAGGTATCTCCGTGATATGCGTGTTCAAGAGCGAGAGTCATAACACGTTGCGTTTCGTCTTGATTTATAAAAAACTGCAGAGCCATCTTCAACGCGACTTCGACAGCAACACTGCCTGAATCCGAGAAAAAACAATAGTTTAAATCTCCGGGCAGCCATTCGCTCAATTTTTTTGCGAGTTTTTCAACAGGCGAATGTGTAAGCCCGCCCAACATAACATGTGAAAATTTTTCGACCTGTGAGATTATTGCGGCGTTGAGTTCAGGATTTTTGTAACCGTGAATGACACTCCACCACGATGAAACTGAATCAATTAATTTTTTTCCGTCTTCAGTGTGTAAATAAACCCCTTCAGCATCAATAATTTTGTAAGGAGCTTTCATGTTTTTCATTTGAATGTAAGGATACCAGATCATTTTTTTATCTCCCGCAAAAAATTTCATTGTCGTTGTCGTGAACGCACGATATGACTTTTGAGCCCGTAAAATATTCACACATTTTCAGATTATCTTCGTGTAAAATATTTTTTTCCTGAAAATGGTTGAAAATAATTCCGTCAAGAGGAATTTCATTTGCTTTCATATATTCAGCTGTAAGACCGATGGAATTTATTGTCCCAAGACCTGCATCTGCAACAAGAATACAGCTTAATCCAAGTGCTTTTATAATATCTTTGAGCCAAATTTTTTTATGTTCATCAAATCTTATCGGGCATAAAATTCCTCCTGACCCTTCAACGACTACACAGTCATATTTTTCTTTTAATATCTGAAAATTTTTAACGATTAAATCCAGCTCAACAGGATTGCCTTCGATTTGTGCGGCAAGGTGCGGCGAAAAAGCTCTTTCATAAACATACGGGCACATTGATTCTAAAGGCTGTGAACTTCCCGAAATTTTTTTGACGTAAAAGGCATCGCCGGGAATCAGATTATTTTTTTTATCACGGACATTCCCGCTCATTGCGGCTTTGAAATACGCTGCATTAATACCGGATTTTATTAAATTTTTCAAAATGAGAGCGGACACAAACGTTTTTCCAACATCTGTACCTGTGCCGGTGATGAAAATATTTTTTTTAATCATGGCAAATTTTGAATCCGAGTTCTTCGAGCATTTTTATGTCTGTTTTTATGCTGATGCCCGCCGTGGTGAGCATATCGCCCGTAATAGCAGCGTTCGCACCCGACAAAAAACAGCTTTTCCCCTTATCATCCAAAAGTCCGCGTCCGCCCGCAAGTCTTATAAACGCGTCAGGCAATATGAATCTGTAAACGGCGATGATGCGTTGTAATTCTTCTGAATTTAATTTTTCATTTTTTTCCAGAGGAGTCCCCGGTATTGGATTATGAAGGTTAATGGGAATGCTTTTTATTTTAAGTTCCCGCAGCGACAACGCCATATCTATTCTGTCTTCAACGCCCTCGCCCAAGCCGAAAATCCCTCCGCTACAAACTTCAAGCCCGACATTTTTGGCGGCTTTGATTGCGTTTATCTTGTCTGAAAATTTATGAGTTGTGCAGATTTTCGGAAAAAAATTTTCTGAAGTTTCGAGGTTGTTATGAACTCTTGCAAGTCCTGCCTCTTTTAATTTTCTGTACTGTCCTTCATTCAAAAGACCTGCGGACGCACATACTTTTATTTTTGTTTCGTTTTTAATTTTTCTGATTGCGTAACATATTTTTTCAACTTCATCATCGTTCAGATTTTTTCCAGAGGTTACAATGCCGTAATGCACCGCGCCTTCTGAAAAATCGTGTTCAGCCTTTTCAAAAATTTCTTTAAAAGATAACAGCGGATATTCTTCAACGCCTGTTTTATAATGTGCCGACTGGGCGCAGAATTTGCAGTTTTCTGTACAACGTCCGCTTTTCGCGTTAATGATAGTGCAAATGTCAAATTTTTCCGCACAGAATTTTTTTCGTATCTCACCGGCACACGCGCATAACTCTTCAAGAGGCTGTGAATATAAATTCAGAGCTTCTTCACGTTTTATGGAATATCCNNNNAATTTTTACATCTCCTTCAAAACAGGAATTAAAAATTTTCCGAGAGACGCGCTCAAAAAACAAAGCGCAATATCTCCCGGAACCGCTAAGATAAAACAATATAAAAATAAAGGCCATAGACCTATCGGGTCTCCAAGATAAAAATTGCTCATAAATGCATAATAAATCATTCCGAACGCATAAACTGTGAGCAAACCCGCAACATTCGCGAGCATTAAAATTTTGAAAGAAGGATTTTTAAAAATTTCCGAAATTTTTCCCGTTATAAACGTGCCGGCAGCAAAGCCGATTAAATATCCAAAACTCGGCTGCAAAACGTAATTTATTCCTCCGCCGTGTGCAAAAACAGGAATCCCTGCAAGCCCCACGGCAATATATGACATCACTGCAATGAAACCCAGCCTTGAGCCGAGCAGCAAACCTGCCATATCTGTGAATAAAAACTGAAGTGTAAAAGGAACAACCGGAACTGGAATTTTTATGAACGCACCAGCCGCAATTAGAGCCGCGAATAATGAACATAAAATAATTTCTTTGATCTTCTTTCTGTTTTTCTGCACTGAATCAAAACTCCGCTTCAATAAAATTTCCAGCATATTGTAACGGCGTTTTTATATTTGTCAACTTTTTCATAAAGACAGGTTTACAATTAAATTAAATTTTTCTGCTGAATTTTTCGTTTTGCTATAATGACTTTCAAAATTTTTTCTCTAAAACTCGATGAAAAACAGAAAAGGAGCTTAAAAATTTTTTTGATATGGAAAACAGAGACAAAATTGTAGTTTTACTGGCAGGAGGACGAATAGTTCAGCATCAGGACGAAAGTGAACTTAATGATGAAGAATTATACGCGCTCCTGCCGGAAGATGTTCGAGAGCATGTAATTTTCCAGAAATGGAGCTTTCAGCCCGTTTCAAATTACACGTTGCGAATGTGCGGCGAATTAATCAATATGGTAACGGCTTTCATTCACGATGAAGGCGCACGCGGTGTTGTCGTTACATGCGGAATACAGGCGTTGTCGGAAATTTCTTATCTTGCCGACCTAGTTTGGGATTTAAATCCGCCTTTAATATTCACAGGTTCGATTTTCAACGCGGACTCGCCTAACAGTGAAACGCGTTTAAGACTTTCGCAGTCAGTCCGTGCAGCTCTGTCGGGTTCATGCACAGGCAAAGGAGTTTTAATTTGCATTCAGGACGCGATATATGCACCTGCCGACGTTTTGAGAATTTCAAATTTCAATCGCGGAGGTCTTCTTGCATTTCCTGAATCACCGCTCGGAGTTTTTTCACAGCCTTCAGGACATTACATTTCCCTGAGATTTCCGCGTCATCGTTACATTCAGAAAATCACACAGCCTTTTGCACGAAATGTTCCTGTTTTAACGGCGGCACTTGGCGATAACGATTTAATGCTCCGTGCCCTGCTCGACAAAAAATTTGAGGAACTTGACGGGCTTGTAGTCTCAGGGCTTGGCGATGGCGATGTTCCTTCTTCATGGGTGCCGCTGCTGAGAAAAATTCTTCGTGCTGAAATTCCGGTTGTCCTTGCTTCGCGTTATCCAGACGGAATTGTGCAGGCAACTGAAAATTATGAAGGCAGTGCGGCTCAGATGCTTGAAATCGGATTGATCAGCGCGGGAATGTTATCGCCGTATCAGGCAAGGATAAGGCTTGCTGTCGGTCTTGCTGCTAACCTGAAAGGCGAAGAGCTTGCCAGCTATATGCGCGGTAAATAAAAAATGTCTGGAATAGCTGCAATAATCGGAAGACCCAACGCAGGGAAATCTTCTCTGTTTAACAGATTCACCGGCACAAAAGACGCAATCGTTGATGATATGCCGGGCGTAACCCGCGACAGATTATACGGGGAATGCGAACACCGCGGAAAAAATTTTTATGTCATCGACACGGGCGGAATTTTCGGAACGGACACAGAGTTCAGTGCCGGAATAAAAAATCACGTTGACGAAGCCGTTAAAGAATGCGACGTGATAATTTTTTTGCTCGACGGACATGACGGCGTAACAAATTCAGATGAAGAAATCGCGGATTTTATCCGAAAAGCTTCAGGCAACAGCAAACCTGTCATAGTCGCAATGAACAAACTCGATGACCCCAAACACGATGACTTAATGAATGACGCGTATTCTTTAGGTTTTGAAAATGTTGTCGGTCTCAGCGCGCTGCATAAACGCGGCGTTGATGATTTGCTTGACTTGGTAACGGACTTTCTGCCAGATGACAATGAAGAATTTGAAACTGACGAAAATGAAATCCGGCTCGTTATAGCAGGAAAACCAAATGTCGGAAAATCTTCGCTCTTAAACAAAATTACAAATTCAGAACGTTCGCTCGTAAGTCCCATAGCAGGAACGACACGCGATCCTGTGGATATGAAAGTCAATATTGACGGACAGAATTTTAAAATTATCGACACGGCGGGTTTAAGAAGACGTGCAAAATTTGACGGGGATCTTGAATATTATTCTTTCGTTAGGACTTTAGCCGCAGTTGACCGCTCAGATATTGCGCTACTGCTGATGGACGCACGCGACCCCTGCACAGATCAGGACAAAAAAATCGCCGCTCACGTTGTTCAAAAAGGCAAAGGACTTGTAATCGTTCTCAATAAATGGGATTTAATACAGCAGACGGACGGTAAAAATAAAAATCCTGCTGACGAATTAATGAAAAAAATCCGCGATGAAATGCCTTTCCTGAGTTATGCGCCTGTTGTTTTCGCTTCGGCTTTGAACGGACGCGGAGTTTTAAAAATTCTTCAGACTGTTTTAAAAGTCAATGAAAACCGCAGAAAACGAATCCCGACAAATTTATTAAACCGTTTAATGCGCGATGTCCTTGCGTTTGACAGGCTGCCTTCAGATAAAAAAGGACGCGCCTTGAAAGTTTATTACTGTTCACAGGCTGATGCTTTGCCGCCGACTTTCATATTTTTTGTAAACAGACCTGAACTTGTAAATTCTTCGTTTGAAAACCACGTTAAAAATAAACTCCGTGAGCTTGAAGATTTCACAGGGACTCCGGTACGGACTTTCTGGAGGGGAAAAGAAGGATAGAAACATGAAAAAATTTTTTTTTACAATTTTTATTTTGCTTCTCAGTGTGTCATGCGCACATGCCCGCAGTAATGTAACGCTCGCTGAATTAAACGGCACTGTCGGCGTTCAAATGGAAGAATTTGTCAGAGAGGTCATCGAAAATTCCGAACGGAACGGCGATGATCTGATAATTTTTCAGCTTGACACACCCGGCGGTCTTGTTGAAGCAATGCGCGGCATAGTGCAGTCGATTTTAGCTTCAAAAATTCCCGTTGCTGTATGGATTCCTCCTGGAGGACGTGCGGCGAGTGCAGGAGCTTTCATTATGCAGGCAGCTCACGTTGCAGCAATGTCTCCCGGCACGAATATCGGCGCAGCTCACCCTGTCGTTGCGTCCGGCGAAGACATCAAAGAGAGCGATATGAGCAAAAAAATAATGAATGACTTGAAGGCTCAAATGCGTTCGGTTGTACAGTTAAGAAATCGAAATCAGGAAATTGCCGAGCAGATGATTGAAGACAGCATTTCATTAACGGCAACTGAAGCTTTAAAAAGCCGCGTTATTGACATTGTAGCTGGAGATATAAACTCTTTAATCAAAGCTGTTTCAGGTCGGCGAGTGAAAATAAATTCGCAGTTCGTGAAAATAAATCTCGATAACGAAATTAAAGTTTCCCGTGCGGATATGTCTTTCAGCGAAAAAATAATTCAGTTTGTTTCAGATCCTCAGATAGCTTATCTTTTAATTTCCGGCGGCATAATGGCGATTTTTTTTGAAGTCATAACACCCGGCGGATTTATTTTGGGAACACTCGGCGGCGTTATGCTCGTACTCGGCTCAATAGGCTTGAAAATGCTTCCGTTCAACTGGGCTGGAATCGTTTTGATAGCGGCAGGAATAATTTTAATGCTCGTTGATTTAATCGCTGGAACGTCAGGGCTTTTAACTCTCGTTGGTATTCCTGTGCTGTGTCTTGGAGGAGTCTTTTTATTCCGTGCGCCGGGCGGCGAGCTTCTTCAGATTTCAGTTTCGTTTGTTGTCGGTATTGCCGTTGCGCTCGGATTTTGTTTTGCGTTCATCGCGTTTTTAATTTTGAAA
>CAJODX010000099.1 GCA_905233295.1 uncultured Synergistales bacterium
ACGTTCCTTAGAGGGATTGAAACACATTGCTCCGTAGGTTACTCCGGCTCCAATTGTTACATAACGTTCCTTAGAGGGATTGAAACCCTTTAGCCCTGAATCACCGAAATCGCGAGTGAAGCTACATAACGTTCCTTAGAGGGATTGAAACCGAAAAATGTCCCACGTCTGCTTGCCACTTTCGTTACATAACGTTCCTTAGAGGGATTGAAACACACATAACTTCAGGACACTGTGTCTAAAAGTTAAGAGAGAAATCTGAGAAAAAATTTTCCGGTTTTCTCTCTTATTCCCCAAAATTAATTTTTATCAGTCGTTTTATGTCCGTTAAGCCGTGTATATTATTCTCATCATCGTTCGAGGAAACGGAGGAGATATTAAGAAAACAAATTTAGCGTCGTTTTTTGTCCGGTAGTTTTTATAAAATTTAATTCGAAATAAAAAAGGTTGAGTGATTGGAAATGGAAATACTTATTTCGTTTGTTGGCAATAACGATCCTTGGTGAGGCTTCAAATCTCCTGAAGATATGCCCGAAGAATGTCCGAACGGGCGTGGAAACGAAGGATCTGTTCTCAGCCTGTGCGACAGCCTCAAGCCTGACAGGGTTTATTTATTTCCGTCATGCATGAAAAATAATCCCGAGCCAATCAAAAATACCGAATGGCGCGCCGAAATCATCAGGGAAAAACTCGCTGAACGTAACCCTGAAATGAAATGCATCATCATGCCGCTTGACATTAAAGACGCTACTGACTTCTAAAGCAAAAGATCCTTGTGTCGAAACGGACACGGCTGAATTTTATCTCAACTGTACTTCAGGCACTCAGCAGATGACGGCACTCGGCTATGTTTTCGCGAACACGGGATGTTTCCACAAATGCGTGCCGCTTCAGTGCAAAGCCCCTGCAAGACTCGTCGGCAGCGAAACAAGAATCAGGGAAATTAACGCGACTTTTCTGAGTGTAAACGAGTGTATAAAAAAATCCGTGCCGATTCTGAAAATATGTCTTTCGTGCCTGCCAGGGAAAACGCTCTGAGAATTTCGATGCTTTCTTTAATAGAAAGACAGCGCAGTGCCGCAAAGTTTATCTCGAAAATGTTCAGTGCCTTTAGCTACAAGGACTTGCTTTGTTACAGAACAGCTTACTCGACAAAGAACGAAATCAAAAACGTTCCTTTGTGTGCGGACGTGTTAAAGAGTCTCGATGAAACGCAGAGAAAAATCTTTGATGAACGGTTCGCGATGATTGAAAAGCTCAACGGCGGTGCACGCAGTGAAATCAAATACGGCAAGGGCAAGGATTCTAAAAAATCTACCAGGGCTGAAACTCCCGAAAATCTCACGGATCTTTATTTCAATATGCAGAGATGCTTCAAGCGCGGAGCTTATGCTGACACACTTGCGAGGTTCAGACGCTTATGCGAAGGCAGCGTTTACTACAGGCTCGAACACGTTTACGGCATTAACCCGGCAGATCTCAATCACAGCAAAAAGAGGGGAAATCTCGAAATGCTTCAAAAATTCGCCAGAATCTGACCGTTTCGTGATCCCCAACCGCCTTGCGATCCGGCATATTCCTTTTTCGATCGGACTTGATAACGGAAGATACGCGCTTCTGCTGAAGGACGCGACAATACTATCGTTGCTCACGGAATGGAACCGGTTTACAAGCAGCAGGCGGAGAAATGTATAAACGTGGCTCGTGAAGTCATGCAGCCCCTTGTTCCTGAAACTAAAAAGGAAATCATCAGATACCCCTTCCCAAATGAAAAAATAAACATCTGGCTTTCGATTTTATAATATAGTTCCCACATTTGAAAAAAGTAAAAATTGCTAAACTCAAATTTGAACATTTTTTCAACGTATCTGCTGTTTTTTTTGAGACAATGCCAAAAGTGCTATATCGGCTTCAGTTCAGGACTATACGGTAATGTCATCGAAATAAGAAAACAAAAGAATCGTTAAAAAACTTAGCGATTCTTTTTATATAATTACTTAAAAGACACAACATAAAAAATGGCACAGGATGCCTATTCATTTTCAAAAAGACCGGGGAAAGATTTTTCAAGAAAATCAAAACCTAATTTTGAAAAATTTTAACTATAAAAAGGATATTCCCGATGTTTCTTCCTTCGTTAAGTCGAAAGAAGAACTTGCCTCGCACACATTACAGACGTTATTTGAGCGTTTTATTCCGGTCTGTGAAGATTGCTCATGCGAAACGTATAAAGGCTTCAGGCTTCTTGCCGTTGACGGGTCGAATTTTCAAATTCCTCAAAATAAAAAATCCCTGCATCTCAACGCCATTGCTGACTCAAATTCAAGAAAAAGGCTGGAATTTTTTAATTCGAGTCAGAGAGTGCGTGAAAGGCATAGTCCAAGGGCTTGATGCTCCTGAAACTGAAGAAATTGACGCGGATTTTCATATAATGCAGACCCGCTGTGGTGATAAATTTCCGAAAAAAATTGAAAGCGTTATCACAAATTTGGACAGGGAAAATTTTTCTCACAAAGCGTAAATACGAATATAATATCATTTTTTCGGAAGCTGAGGAAATCTGCAAAGAGTATTTTAGGAAAAATAAAACTGGCAGATGCCGAAACTTTAATTGGCAGAGATTTATCAGACCTGTAAGTAAGGGACGAAGTTATCAACGCAAAAAGCATCCCAAAAAGAAAGTAAGTTTTACGTACAGATAAAATAAATAAAAATGCATTTGATTTTTACGCGGACAAGAGCTCCGCTATATTGTTGTGCTTTTTTATAAAAAATAGCGTATTTCTTTTTGAATATGTTCTCGTAAAAAATTTTTTCTGAAATTCCCCGTTAATTCAAAGAGATTATCTCCTGTGGTGAATCTCTATGACGTTTCAAAACCTAGAGTTCCAGTAATTAACACACTAGGGAATGTGTTTGTCATTCTGTCAAGCAAACCAGATTTTTATTATTATGTTATGACTCGAAGTAAAGCATAATCGCAATTTTACTGAATTTAGAAAATCGCAACTTCTGTCCCCCTGGGCCCGAGGTTAATAAAGTCTTCGTTTCGCCTTCCTGTATCCTCTGTATTATGTTGCTCATGAGCTTTCAAGTAGGCGAATTATCCACTACACCAAAATCCCACGCTTCAATGACAACACCAATCTCGCTCAAATTCTCGCTCAGTTGAACACACTGAAACAGACCGCGAGTAATCCAAGCCAATTTTGTCCACAACTTGAATCACTTTCAAAAGGTCATCAAGCTGAGGACGTTTATTTTTTGCTTCAGAGAAAATAGAGCTTCAATCTGTACTTCCAGCAAATTCGCTCATTTTGAAATACACATGCTTTTAGAGCAGCTTGATCGTTTTAACGCTAGCAGCTTAATCGCTCATAATTTTGCAAATTCTTCAACCGCTAAGTCCGTCGCTTTAGAAATATCTGAATCACTCAGTCCCATCGCTCGCAAACGACGTGCAGTCTCTAAATTAGCCTCACGCCGACCACGTGCTTCACCGCGTGCTTCACCGCGTGCTTCTCCTCGTTTTTCACCGCGCGCTTCACCAACTGCAATCCCTTGGTTTAAGCCCTTATTCAAAAAATATTCCTCAACAAAGCTTAATGTCATCGTGTCTCCATCTCCTTCTTCAATTACTTGTGTAAATTTCTGCCTTAATTCAACGTCTTTCAAATTCACTGCTCTGACGATGAAGTTAAAAATGTCTCTGCGATCCTCTTCGTTCCAACCTTTTAATGCTAACAAGCGTGTAAGTGTCAATAATTGAGCGAATTTGTTCTCCTCGCGTACGTTCGCCGTCTTTTTCACCGCGTAAAACATCAAATCAAACGGATTATCAGAGTTTAAGAGTTCTTCATCATCTAGATTATAAACCTCAAAACAATTATACTCGTATGAAATTCGCGTGCCATATTGTTCCGCTGCAAAAATTCCTGTTTTCTCTCCTTTGGGACGAGGACGTGTGAGAATCGCCAAACTAACTGGCATTTTCCGATGATGCGCGAAAATCAACGAACAGTACAGGAACATACGGAACGAAATATCCCTGCCACCACTGCCCTGAATTTCAATATGAAATAACACCCACTCAGTGCTACCATCTTTCATGAAAAGTTTTATCAATTCATCAACGAACAATGGCGGATTGTGCGAATCAGCAATGGGACGCTGAATAGTGTCACGAAGTTCCTGTGATAAAAATTCTGCTTCTTGCGAGAAATCAACGTCACCGTACAAATCCGGCAAAGTT
>CAJODX010000100.1 GCA_905233295.1 uncultured Synergistales bacterium
AATTCCCTTTATCCAGTCTCTGACATGGGCTGAAGAATTTTCGCGTTTTATGTGGATTATGAGCGTTTTTATTTCGCTGCCTTACACAATCAGAAAAGCAAACATGTTAAGGGTCAGCGTTGTTCTCGACCTCTTTCCGCAGGCTCTCCGCAAAACAGTAAATCTTTGCGTTGATGTCATTGTTGCCGTATGCATGGCTCTGCTTGCTTATCATTCAATCGAGTGTCTCAAGTGGTCTGCCGGTACAATGCTTGCGGGCGCAAAAGCCGAAACTTCACCTGCCATGAACTGGCCGATGTGGTGGCTGTATGCGGTTGCGCTGTTCGGATTTGCACTTGCAACACTGAGAGCAGTCCAGATGTTTTTCATTCATCTTAAAAACTTCGGAGTCAAAGAACTCACAACTCTTGAACAGACTCAGCTTGACGCTAAAGCCGAAGCTGAAGCCGGACTTCGTGCAGAGGGAGGTAAGTAAACAATGGCAGCGTTATTAGTATTCGTTGTATTCCTTGTTGCAATAATTGTTTCGATTCCCATCGGAATCAGTATGGTTTTGGGCTCAGTCGCTCCGATTTTATTAATGGCTCGCGGTGGCGTTATTCCTCAGATCATTGACAACACGCTGAGCGGTGCAAACTCAACGCCGATTCTTGCCGTTCCGTTATTCATTCTGGGCGGCGTTATCATGGCTGAAGGCGGAATTTCAAAGAAATTATTCAACTTCTTTGCGTATTTCGTCGGAAGATTCACGGGCGGCGTTCCCTGCGCAGTTGTTTTAACGTGCCTTTTCTACGGCGCTATTTCAGGTTCAGGTCCCGCAACAACGGCGGCTGTCGGTGCAATGTGTGTACCTTTCATGCTTGACTTAGGCTATAACAAAACATGGGCGGCAGGCTTGATTGCTGTTGCAGGCGGTCTTGGAGTTATCATTCCGCCTTCGATTCCGTTCGTGCTTTATTCGCTGGCAACGGGCGTATCAACAGGAAAATTATTCCTTGGCGGTGTCTTCCCCGGAATTTTAATCGGCTTGTTCCTTATGCTCTACGCCATTTTCTACTGCGCGACAAAAGGCGAGGACAAAGGCAAAATCAAGGCGCGTCTTGACGAAATCAGCGCGTTGGGATTCTGGGCTTTGTTCAAAGATTCTTTCTGGGCTTTGATGTGCCCCATTATCATTTTGGGCGGTATCTACACAGGATTCTTTACGCCGACTGAAGCCGCTGTTGTTTCAGTTTTCTATGCCATCATCGTCTGCCTTTTCATCGAGAGGACAATAAAATTCAGCGCACTTCCGGCATTTTTAATCAGCTCCGTAAAAACTTACGGCGGTCTTGCATTCGTGCTTGCATTTGCAACGGCATTCGGACGCGTTCTTTCATTAACTCACGCAACGAGCGCTGTTCAGGATTTCATCATCAACAATTTCGGCAGTGCTGTTTCAGTCCTGAGCGTCTGCACGGTCATTTTCTTAATTTTAGGAATGATCATGGACACAGGTCCTGCAATTATCATTCTTGCGCCTGTTCTTCTCCCTGCGGTTAAACTGCTCGGCGTTAATGACGTTCATTTCGGTGTCGTTCTCGTATGCTGTCTGTCGATTGGTCTTGCCACGCCTCCGTTTGGACTTGACCTGTTCGTTGCAGGAAATATTTCACAGGACAACCCGATGGACGTTGCAAAGAAAGCATTCCCGTTCATCATTTCGTTCTTGCTGGCACTCGCGCTTATCGTTTACGTTCCTGAGATAAGCACATGGCTTGTAGGATAATCTAAGGAGGGTGAAATTATGAAGAAATTTATTGTTGCCCTGTTGTTTTTTGTTCTCGCATTGAGTTCGTGTGCATTTGGCGCATCGGAATTTGATGAAACATGGCTCGTTACAGCCGACACGACCGCGAAAGGCGCGGCAGGTCAGGTTTTCGCACAGCTGATTCAGGCTAAAGTCAAAGAAGCCAACGCAGGACTTGTCATTGACTATTTCCCTAACGGCGAACTCGGCGGCGATGCCGACTTGTTAAGACAGGCGCAGAAAGGCTACATTGCTATCACAGTATGCCAGACAGCTCCTGTTGTTTCGTTTATTCCCGAAGTTGCAGTGTTTGACCTTCCCATGGTCTTCGCACGTTATAACGGCGATACGATTGACAAAGTTTTAAACGGCGATTCGGAGTTCCATAAAAAAATGTCGGAAGCCTATGAAAGAGCTGGACTTCATCTTCTCGGCTTCATGCAGAACGCAACGTTCAGACTTGCGACGGCTAACAGAGATTTACAGACTCTTTCCGACTTCAAAGGTCTTCAGATCCGTACAATGGAGAACGCCAACCATATGGCATTCTGGACTGCGATCGGAGCTGAACCCACACCTCTCGCGTGGGCGGAACTTTACATTTCTCTTCAGAACGGCACAGTCAACGCGCAGGAAAACGCCGCAGACACATGCGTAGGCGCACACTTTGAAGAAGTTCAGAAATATCTTGCCTGCACGAATCATATTCTTTACTGCAACCAGATTTGCATTAACGACAAGATGTACAAGGCTCTTAAGCCGGAACACAGAGCAGTTCTTGACAAAGCCGTTGCTGAAGCTTTACAGGAAATGCGCCCGAAACTTGAAGAAATCGACAAGACCAACAAGGAAATTCTTGTCAAAGGCAACATGAAGCTGATTGAATATGACAATTCGTTCTTCAGTGATGTCCTTGAAATTCAGGGCGTTAGAGATCTTTACAAGAAGATTGACGTCGCAACAAACGGTCTTGCAAGCACTCTCGAAAAAAGTCTTGCCGACGCGGAAAAATAAAAATTTTTTCCTGTACAAAAATATTTCCCGGAGATTTTTTCCGGGATTTTTTTTATTTTTTATTTTTTATTTTTTATTTTTTCACAAAAAATTCACTAAATGAAATTGAGTTTATATTTTTCACGAGAGACAGCTTGGCGTAAATTTTCTGTTACTGAAATTTCAAGTCCGTTCTCTACATAGCGAATCAGAATCACACCAGTGTCGGCAGGAATTTTTTTTATAATTTCAAGCGATTTTTCATAACCCGATGCCATAAATGCTGTTGCAAGTCCGTCAGCTAAACTTCCGTCGGGTGTTACGACAGTTGCCGAAAGTAAATCGTTCGTGATTGATTCGCCGGTTTTGGCATCAAAAAAATGAGAATATTTTTTCCCCTCGATGATTTTGAACCGTTCATAGCCGCCTGACGTTATGACTGAAGTGTCGTGAACGCTCAAAACTAAAGCCGGAGAGTTGTACGGAGCTGAAGGATCGCGGACACCGATATTCCAGTTTGAATTATCTTCGGGTTTTCTGCCGACAGTGTAAATATTTCCGCCAAGATCTATCAGCGCGGATTTAACGCCGGAATTTTTTAGCTGTTCCGCTATTCTGTCGCTGGCAAAACCTTTTGCGATTCCTCCAAGGTCAAGCATACAGCCCTGAGTTTTCAAAAAAATTTCGTTTTTGTTTTCGTCAATTTCAAGATTTGAAATTTCACTGAGTTTTATTGCCGCGTCAAGACTTTCACGAGACGGCACAGCACCGTCAGCCTGATTTATTTTCCAAAGATGCGTTACAGGTCCTATTAACGGATTGAAAACACCGTCAGTTAAGTCATAAAGTCTTATTGCATCTTTAACAGCATCAACGGCTTCATCGGAAACATTTACAGTGTGAATGCCTGCATTTGAATTTATTTTTGAAATATCTGAGGACGGGTTATACATTGAAAGTTCTTTATCGAGTTTATCCAGCAACGAGTAAGCTTCATCGAGAGCCTTTTCACTGCGGGCGTAAACACTCATACGAATCAAAGTGTTCATCGAAAAACCATCGCGTGAAAATTTTTCAGGTTCTCGAATCATAAAAGGCAAAATACCGCAGCAGATAAAAATCAAAGCGATAAAAATTTTTCTTTTCATAAAAAAATCTCCTTTCAATCATAAATTTCTAATAAAGCGGTAATTTTTAGATTAAGATCATATCTCTAAAGCTACGGCATAATAAAATAAAACTACCGAACGATAAATATTTTTTCGATAATTTTATTTCTCTTAGTGGTTTATATCACTGGAGTTTGTCGCAGAAGTGAAAAAACGTTTACAAAAAATTTCGCCGGAAAAAACTTCAACAGCTGAACCCGTCATAAAACACTGAGAATTTTCGATTTTAATTTTCAAATCTCCGCCGCGAAGATGCACGAGGACTTCAGAATTTAATTTTCCGGCTTTGAAACCCGCAAACGCTGATGCAGTCGCTCCTGTGCCGCATGCCATAGTCTCGCCGCTGCCGCGTTCAAAAACTCTCATTTTTATTTCATCGCGTGAAATTATTTCGATAAATTCTGAATTAACACGGTCAGGAAAACGCGGATGCCTTTCAAATTTAACTCCTGTGATACTGAATTTCGAGTCATCCCATGAAAAAATATTTTTTATTTCCGGATTGTCTTCAATAAAATATACAGCGTGAGGATTGCCGACATTCACACCGATGAAATTTAAATCCATGTCATTAACACGAATTTTTTCGGGGATTCCGCCCGTGATTTTTGCTTCACCCATATCTACGGTAGCGGCTGTAACTTTACCGTCGTGAATTTCGAGCGAAATTTTTTTGATTCCTGCCGGAGTGTCGATTGAAGTTTCACGTTTTTCCTTTGAAATTATTCCGTGGTCGTAAATATATTTTGCAACGCATCTGATTCCGTTTCCGCACATTGAAGCTTTTGAGCCGTCGAAATTATAGAGCTGCATAAAAGCATCGGAATCATCATTTAAAGGCGGTAAAATCAAAATCAGACCGTCAGCACCTACGCCGAAATGACGGTCTGAAATTTTTTTTGCAAATTCTTCGGGTTCAGAAATTTTTTCATCAAAACAGTTGACATAGACGTAATCATTTCCGCAACCCTGCATTTTTGTAAATTGCACGGGCTTAAACCATTTTGGCAATATCTGATACCATGGATTTCAGCTTTGCAATCTGCTCTGTGAGCTGTGCGTTTTTCTCGCGGAGCATGGCATTTTCAAGCTCAAGATTAGTCGTAATGAGTCCTGTTGCCTTTGGTGCTTCAGTGCGTTTAGGCTGTGTTGCTACAGCGGCTTTTTTCTCGATAGGTTTCTCTGTTTCTGCTCTTGCGCTGAGCTTGGGAGTAACCACAGGATTTTTTCTGGAAACTTTCTCCGGCTTTATGGAGATACTGGCTCTGGCTGCTTTTAATCTTGCTCCGCGTCTGTATCCTCCGATTGCGTTTCCTGTTACGCCAAATTCTTTGGCTGCCTGTTTCGGTCCAACCTCGTCAGCTCTCTTGAGAAGAGCCGCGATTTCTTTCTCTGTAAGTTTTTTGTTGTGGACGGCAGATTTTTGATTTTCTTCCTCTTTCATCCATGAACGAACAGCCTGCCATGATGTTCCGTTTTCAGCGGCGGCTTTAATATGACCGACTTTACGAGCGCGTTTAACGATGCGTTCGCGGTCTTCTGCTGTAAAATCATTTTTCTTTTTGATTTTGAGTTCTTCGTTCTGCTGAGGCTGGATTTCCACAACAGGAACTTCATTGGTCCAGTAGTAGACGCCTTTCGATTGTTTGACGAAC
>CAJODX010000101.1 GCA_905233295.1 uncultured Synergistales bacterium
AAGAATTTCAACATCAACTTCCTCGGCTACACCGGAGAAGATGCCGCAAGATATATTTCTTCGTGGCGTTCAAACACAATCAGTGCGTTAAGAAGCAGCGGCGCACTTGACTAATCTTACGTCAGAAATTCAGGAGTGAGAGAAGTTAAAAAAATTTTTCTCACCCCTTTTTTATTTTCATGGAGGTGAAAAAATGCCGAATTTAGAAGAAATGACAGCTGAAGAACGGACAAAAGCTGAATATTCCGATATAAATCCCGGGCTTGAAGTCAACACTGACGATATGGTTGTCGTTAAAGAACATTCCCTTGAAGCCGGCGAAAAAATTTTTTCGTTCATCGTTTTAATTCTTGGCACAATAGCTTTGAAACTTTCCGTTGATTTATGGTTCAGCATTCCTTTAAGACGAGGTCCGCGCATTGCATCGGCAGCGGCTGTTCCCGTGTTCGTTAGTGCATTATGGGTTGTAATGGCTTTGTGGACAGTCATTGAAAATTTCAAATTAACAACTCCGCTCTCAAAAATTCAAAGCACAGGCGAGAAAATTATAAAAGCTTTTCAATATGCTTTTCCTCTTAACGTTTTAATAATGCTTGCGATTATCGTTGCGTATTGTGCGGCTCTTCTGGAGGGCGTCAGCTTTTATATCGCGACACCGTTATTTTTATATTTCTCGATGTGTTATTTAATGAAAAAAGATTACGTGAAAAATATTCTCTGGACAGCAATAGTGATGGCATTCATCATTCTGGTATTCAGAATGCTGTTCAGTGTTGTGTTCCCGTAAAAAAGGAGAGTGAATTTCAATGGAAGCATTGCGTTATATGTCTGTAATTTTCACGGAGCCTTGGCTCATAGCCCTTGTAGCGGCAGGAACGTGCGCAGGAATTTATGTCGGGGCAATTCCCGGACTTTCTGGAACAATGGCGGTTTCTCTGCTGGTGTCATTCACTTTCGGCTGGGAACAGCACAGCGCACTGGCTGTTATGGTCGGTGTATATGTCGGCTCGGTTTTCGGCGGTTCACGTTCAGCTATTCTGTTAAATATTCCCGGAGCTCCAGCGGCAGTAGCAACCGCGCTTGACGGTTATGCACTCGCTAAAAAAGGACGTGCCGGCGAGGCGATGGGGCTTGCGACTTCACAGTCCGTCATCGGAACGTTGCTCGGAGTTCTGGCTCTTGCGACATGTGCGCCTCTGGTTGCGGGTATCGCGAGAAACTTTCACTCGATAGACTATCTTATGCTCTCCTTAATGGGCTTGATGATGGTAGGCTCATTGAGCGGACGCTCTGTCCGTTTCGGATTAATCGCGGGCTGTATCGGAATATTTTTGGGCTGTGTCGGCGTTGACGGTCAGACGGCTGTAAGAAGATTTACATTTAACATCGTCTATCTTAACTCCGGCGTTGACTACGTTGTCGCAATGATAGGACTTTTCGGAGCATCTGAGGCACTGAGTCAGATTACGGATATGAAAGCTACTCCCGTTAAACAGAAAGTCGATAAAATTTTGCCTTCGTGGGCTGAGTCAATGAAATATTTAGGCTTGACAATAAAATCTTCGATAATAGGAGTTCTGGTCGGAGCGTTGCCCGGAGCAGGAGGAGACATCGCGGCTTTATTGAGTTATGATCAGGCGAAAAGGAGCGTCAAAAAACCTTCAGCACCGTTCGGCAAAGGAGCAGTCGAAGGTATCATTGCGCCTGAGAGTGCAAACAATGCCGCAATCGGAGGAGCTTTTATTCCTATGCTTACGCTTGGCATTCCCGGTGATGCTGTTACGGCTGTCTTAATCAGCGCACTGACAATTCAAGGCTTGCGTCCCGGTCCGAATTTAATTTCGCAGACTCCGAATTTATTCTGGCTCATCGTTGTGTGCCTGCTCTGTGCGTCATTTTTCCTTTTAGTTTTCGGTTTGACAGGTATAAAAGCTTTCACAAAAATCGTTGAAGTTCCAAAAGGAATTTTGATGCCGACAATTTTAATTTTGTCTGTTATCGGCGCATATGCCATCCGCAACAGTGTCTATGACATTCTCTGGATGTTCGGTTTCGGGGTAATCGGATATTTCTTAAAGAGATTCAATTATCCTATCGCGCCGATCGTTCTCGGAGTTATTCTGACAAGACTTTGCGAGGAAAACTACCGCCGCGGTGTTATGCTTCAGGGCGGTTCAGTCATGGGAATGCTTGGAAGCATTTTCACGAGTTATATTTCAATCGCTCTGTTTGTCCTGCTTGTTGTGCTTTTCGTAACACAGACGGAAGCTTATAAAAACTGGAAAGCAAAACGGGCATAAAAAAATTATTTTTTTTATCTTTAATCAGAAACTCAAAGAAGCAGGAACGAAAAAAAATTTTTAAAATTCCTGCTCCTTTTTTAATTTTAATTTTAAAATTTAAAATCTGAAATCGCGTTTGTTGTCGTGTTTCATTGCTTCGATGTTTTCACGCGCAATCTCTCTGACATTTTCACGCGGGATTCTCATTAACTCACGTTCAATCATCTCATAGCCGATTCGTTTTGTTTCCGGTGAAGCGTAGTCTTCAAGATATTCAGTCAATGTCATCAAGGCGTTCGGGTGGCAGCAGTTCAAAATCTGTCCTGACTTGCAGAGGCTCATAAATCTGTCGCCTGTCCTTCCGGCTCTGTAACATGCCGTGCAGAACGAAGGAATGTGATTTTGTTTCATCAGCCACTGGACAACTTCATCGAGAGTTCTCTGATCTGAAACGTCAAACTGTTCCGTGTCGTGAGGACGTTCCTCTTCTGTGTAGCCGCCTACTGAAGTTCTTGAGCCGCCGCTTATTTGTGAAATTCCGACTTCGAGCATTTTCGCGCGAACTTTTTCATTTTCACGCGTCGATATTATCATTCCTGTGTAAGGCACGGCAACGCGGATACATGCCGCTATCTTCGTGAAAATTTCATCGGGAATCGAATTATTAAAATCTTCGGGGTTGATGTCATCGGCAGGTTTGACTCTTGGAACGCTGATGGTGTGAGGACCGACTCCATGAACGGCTTCGAGATGTTCAGCGTGCATTAAAAGTCCGGCAAATTCATATTTGTAGCCTTCAAGTCCGAATAAAACTCCCAAGCCTACATCATCAATGCCGCCTTCCATTGCTCTGTCCATTGCTTCGGTGTGGTACGCATAATCGTGTTTAGGTCCTGTCGGGTGAAGAGTTTCGTAGCTTTTTCTGTTATAAGTTTCCTGAAACAGAATGTAGGTGCCTATGCCCGCGTCTTTGAGTTTTTTATAATTTTCGACCGTTGTCGCGGCGATGTTGACGTTGACTCTTCTGATGTCTCCGTTTTTGTGATGGACGCTGTAAATCGTTTTTATGCTGTCCAGAATATATTCAATCGGATTATTCACAGGGTCTTCGCCTGCTTCGATTGCGAGCCTTTTGTGTCCCATGTCCTGCAACGCGATGACTTCGGCTCGGATTTCTTCCTGAGTTAATTTTTTTCTCGGAATAGTTTTGTTTTTCGTGTGATACGGACAGTAAAGGCAGCCGTTAATGCAATAGTTTGAAAGATACAGCGGCGCAAACAGCACGATTCTGTTGCCGTAAAACGCGAGTTTTATTTCCGCAGCGACTTTGTAAATTTTTTCGATTTCCTCCGGAATTTCGCACGCGAGCAACACTGAAGCTTCACGATGCGTCAAGCCCGAACACGTGCAACCTTTTTCGTTAAATTTCGGGCGGGCTTTTTCGAGCAGAGAATCTATTAAAGCAACGTCATTTTTGTGAGCTTCAGCATAAATTAAAGTGTCGAGAATTTCTTCATGGTTAATAAAATCATCAGCCTTGAGTGAGGCAGGATTGTACATAAACGTTTTACCCTCCATTCTTGTGGGTCAGAAAATTTTTTATGAAAGTTCTTCCCCGTCAGAAAAATTTTCTGAGATTATATCACCTTATACAACAAAGTCCGCACCTTCACGCGGCTGTCCTGACGCAAGCAAAGCCATTGCCTGAGGTCCTATGCGTCCTATGACATCATCAGGATTTGAAATTTCATTTTGAATTTCAGTTTCGGGATTTTTTTTGTTTTCGTTTTTATTTTCGTTTTTATTTTCAGGCGAAATTTTTTTT
>CAJODX010000102.1 GCA_905233295.1 uncultured Synergistales bacterium
GAACCGTCTGAACAAAATTTTAAATATCTTCAGCAGACGGCAGAGTTAAACAAAAATATTTTTCCCGTCAGGAAAGGTCTTTCCGACAAGACAGCGGAACAGAAATTTTTCATTTTCACACAAGGCAACTCCGGCGGCGATTCATTCTCGGACAGGAGCAACGATGAACGTTTTCAAGCGGCTTCGGATTTTGTTGAAACGACAACGCTCGACGATTTTGTGAAAGAAAGAAATCTCGAGCGCGTCGATTTTATAAAATCCGACATAGAAGGCTTTGAACGGAAAATGCTGGCTGGTGCGCAGGAAACTTTGAAAAAATTTGCTCCGAAACTCGCGTTGTGTACGTATCATTTGCCTGATGATCCCGAAGTTATGTCGAAACTCATTATGCAGGCGAATCCGAATTATAAAATCGTTTTCGGGCGAAAAAAACTTTACGCTTCAGTTTAAAATTGAGATTTTTTAAGGAACGGGGAGAAATGAAAATTTTGTCCCCGTTTAATTTTTTGTTTTCGCAGAGCTTGCCTGCCGTAATATTTCAATCATTTCTTCATCGCCGTTCAGCATTGCGCATGCGAAAGCGTTTATGCCCTTACGATTTTTCATTTCAGGTTTTGCGCCGTATTTGAGTAATGTTTTTACATTATTGAGCTGAATTTCACGTCTGAGCAGATCAAAAAGAACCGCCGTTGAGCATAATGCCGCGCCGTTTTCGGCACTGATTGCCCCCGTGCGGATTAATGCGGAAATAAAAATTTCCGGGCTTCTGTCCGTATCGTTCACAGTCCAAATCAAAGCCGTATAGCCTTTATCATCTTGTTTATCAGGGTCTGCGCCGTATTCAAGAAGAGTTTCGACGATTCCGTCTTCAGCATCGCTGTCAAGAGACGCGAGCATCAAAGGCGTTCTACCTTCAAAATCGCTTATGTTCGGATCTGCACCGTATTTTAAAAGAATTTCAAGAATTTCAAAACTTGTCAGAGCGGCATACATCAGAGGCGTTTTGCCTTTTGTATCTACGAAATTCGGGTTTGCTCCGTTTTTTAATAAAAATTCAACGCATTTTGGAGAATCCATTGAAATTGCAAGATTCAAGTTTGTTGTCAAAAATCCGTCTTCTTCTCCGACTTTCACAAAATCCAGAATTTCATTTACGTCCGCACCTTTTTTAACCAAAAATTTAATCATCGGTAGAGCTTCGTCTTCCCAATCAGCTAAATTCAATATTGCCATTGAAAGAGGACTTTGTGTTATAACGCGCTGGTTTATGTCCGCTCCGTTTTGAATTAAAATCTTTGCGAGTTTCAAATTGTTGGACTTGATTGCGGCGGCTAATGCTTCATCAGTGTTTGAACCGGCTTTTATTAAAATTTTAATTATATTTTTGTTCGGTGTAGGATATTCCTCGCCGTCTGTCATTAAAATCGCGTATGTTAAAACGTTGTAGCCCAAGCCTACGGGCATGTTCACATCAGCTCCAAACTCTATGAGCCATTTCACGGTTTCTGTTTGGTTGGCGGCAACAGCGCATAAAAGGGGCGTTCGTCCGTGCGTATCTTTGCAGTTTACATCCGCACCGCAGTAATTAATCAAAAATTCAAGCATACTTTTATTTCTGAGCATCATTGCGGCGATAAATCCGTGAAAACATTTTGCATTGTGCTGAATTAAAACTTTTATTGCGTCCAGATTGCCTTCCATGACTGCAACGAACAGCGGAGGTACTAAAATACCCTGATATTTTGCTCTGCGGTTGATGCTCGCGCCGTCTTTTATTGCCTGTTCAACTTTTTTGAAATTTCCCCTAGCGCAGATATAAAGAAATTCTCTTTGATTCATTTTTAAGTTTATTTTCGCCTTTCAAAATTTTGCGGTTTTAGTATACAATGCCGAATTTTACTTTACGACAAAACATTCATTCCCGATGTTATGTCGCGAATATGTTCAAGCTCCCAGTTGCTGTAATTATTCTGCTCTTTCATTGTAATGCCGATAATGTCAATGCGCCAGAATTTTTCCCATTCAATTTCGTCAACAAATTTTCGTGAAGATTTTATCAGAGAATTTAATTTTTTCGGTCCTATTGAATCGAACGGCGATTGAACTTTCCCGATTGTACGGCATCGCACTTCTATTATGACGAGTTCCTGAGGCTGGGATTTTAAATCTATCGCAATAATATCGAGTTCGCCGTGCTGATTTTTGACATTTCGTGCCAGAATTTTCCAGCCTGAAGATAAAATATATTCCGCAGCAACATCTTCTGCAAATTTTCCGAGTTCTTGAGCTTCCGTCATTTTATTTTTTCCTGTGCCTTCCTTAAAAGATATTATACGATGATATAATCGAAAAAATTTTTACGTAGCAGGAGAATTTTTTATGAAGGCTATAATGACAGTAACAGCAGCCGACCGCGTTGGAATAATTGCAAGCGTGTGTTCGTTGCTCTCTTCAATGGAAGTCAACATTCTTGATATAAATCAGACAGTCATGGAAGGAATTTTTACAATGACTCTTCTTGTTGACACCTCAACTTCAACTCACAGCTTCGATGAAATCCGTTCAGCTCTCATTCAGCGCGGCGAAGCAGAAAATCTTGTCATTCACATACAAAGAGCGGACATTTTCAACGCTATGCACAGGGTGTAAAAAATGCTGAATATTTCAGATATAATGCAAACGGTCAACATGATTGACCATCAGCATCTTGACATCAGAACCATAACGCTTGGAATTTCGTTGTATGACTGCGCGGATTCAAATATAAATTTTTGTGCAAAAAAAATTTACGATAAAATCTGCAAAAAGGCTGAAAATCTTGTTAAAACGGGCTGTGAAATTGAAAAAGAATACGGCATACCAATCATTAACAAACGAATTTCAGTTACACCCATCGCGAATGTTGCCGCGGCATGTGAAGGCAAAGACTGCGAAGATTATTCAATCATAGGACACGCGCTTGACGATGCTGCGAAAAACTGCGGAGTAAACTTTATAGGCGGCTTTTCAGCGCTTGTTCACAAGGGATTTACAAACTCTGATTTAAAATTAATAAACTCAATACCAAAAACGTTATCAGAAACTTCGCTTGTATGTTCGAGCGTAAATGTCGCAACGACAAAAGCCGGTATCAACATGGACGCGGTTGCTCTGATGGGAAAAATTATCAAAAAGACGGCGGAACTCACAGCTTCCGATGACGGTATAGGCTGCGCAAAATTAGTTGTCTTTGCCAACGCTGTTGAAGATAATCCCTTCATGGCAGGTGCCTTTCACGGTGAAGGCGAACCTGAATGCGTTATCAATGTCGGCGTGTCAGGTCCGGGCGTTGTATATAAAGCTTTGCAGGAAGTCCGCGGAAAAAGTTTTGATGTCGTGGCTGAAACTGTGAAACGGACAGCATTCAGAATCACAAGAATGGGGCAGATGGTTGCAAATGCAGCATCAGAACGCCTCGGGATTCCCTTCGGAGTTGTTGATCTTTCGTTAGCTCCGACTCCGGCACAGGGAGACAGCGTTGCAAGAATCCTCGAAGAGATGGGGCTTGAAACATGCGGAACTCACGGAACGACAGCAGCTCTCGCATTATTGAACGATGCCGTAAAAAAAGGCGGCGTAATGGCTTCGGGACATGTCGGCGGACTTTCGGGTGCTTTTATCCCCGTGAGCGAAGACGAAGGCATGATTGCGGCTGTCAGGAGCGGCGTTCTTAATATTGAAAAACTCGAAGCAATGACCTGCGTGTGTTCTGTCGGACTTGACATGATAGCTGTGCCGGGTGATACGAGTGCTGAAACAATTTCGGCTATCATTGCGGACGAAGCTGCTATCGGCGTTATAAATTCAAAGACCACCGCAGTGAGACTTATTCCAGCACCGAACAAAAATTTCGGCGATACAGTTGAATTCGGAGGTCTTCTGGGTCATGCACCGATAATGGATATCAACAGATTTGACTGTTCCCAGTTTGTGAATCGTAAGGGCAGGATTCCTGCACCCATTCACTCTTTTAAGAATTGATAATATGAAAATATTAGGAATAATTGCAGAATTTAACCCGTT
>CAJODX010000103.1 GCA_905233295.1 uncultured Synergistales bacterium
AAAACGGCGCAATAAAAACTCCTGCGGCGGCATTGACCAAAATTCTTGAATCTATTCCAGCCGCGTCTCCGAGCCTGTATGTTATAAGCATCATCAGCGCGCTCTTGAAAAAATTATCGTTGAACGCTCCCAAAAACTGCGTCATAAACAACGGCATAAAACGCCGCGTTAATAATAAAGAAAATTGATTCGTGTTCTTCAAAATTTTATAACTCCCTTTTCCATTTTGTACCCTGCGGAGTGTCTTCGAGAACAATTCCGCGTGATTTTAATAAATTTCTTATCTCGTCGGAACGTGCGAAATTTTTATTTTTTCTGGCTTCCGTTCGTTCTTTGATTAAATTTTCAATTTCCGCGCTATCATCATCATTTTGGTTTTCTGCATCGTCTTTGCCGATAACGCCTAAGATTTCATCATAGCTGTCAAGAGCTTTCTTTGAAGCTGTGAAAAATTCTTCCGGGAGTTTTTCATTTTCCTTCAGGCTCGTATTAATGACGTGGACAACATCGAACAAAATTCCCATTGCGGCGGCTGTGTTAAAGTCATCGTTCATTGCATCGGAAAATTTTTTGTCGAGTTCCCTGAGTTCGTCAAGATATTTTTTGATGTCGAAGTCTGAACTGTCATCTTTGCGCGTTTTTGCGGCAAAATCTAAATCGCTCCGGCAGTTTCTTAATCTTGATACACCTGCGGCAGCCTGCTCAAGACCTTCGGGCGTGAAATTTACAGGGCTTCGATAGTGCGCACTCAACATAAAAAATCTCAGAGCCAAAGGCGGATATTTTTCGATTGCGGCGCGTGCGGTGAGAAAATTTCCGAGAGACTTCGACATTTTTTCACTGTCGATCAACAAAAATCCGTTATGCAACCAGTAATTTACAAAAGGTTTTCCGTTATTTGCGGCGGCTTCGCTCTGAGCGGCTTCGTTTTCGTGATGAGGGAACATTAAATCGACTCCGCCCGAATGAATGTCAATGTTTTCGCCGAGATATTTCGATGACATCGCAGAACATTCGATGTGCCAGCCGGGTCTGCCTCTGCCCCACGGACTTTCCCAAGAAGGTTCGCCGGGTTTCTCAGCTTTCCATAAGGCAAAGTCGAGAGGATCTTTTTTCTTTTCGCCGGGTTCGATTCGTGCGCCTGCTTCAAGATCTTCGAGATTTTGTTTGCAGAGCGAGCCGTATTTTTTCCAGCTCTTGATGTCAAAATACACATCTCCGTCTGAAACATAGGCGTGTCCGTTCGCGATAATTTTTTCGATAGTGTGAATAATCTCGTCCATATGTTCCGTAGCACGCGGCGCAACGTCAGGCTTTCTTATTCCGAGAGCGTCCGCGTCTTTGTTGTATTCCGCGATAAATTTTTCTGCGAGTTGAGAAACTGTAATTTTTTCTCTGTTTGCTCTTTGAATCATTTTATCGTCAATGTCCGTGAAATTCTGCACAAACGTAACTTTATAACCTTCATGTTCAAGCCAGCGTCTTAAAACGTCAAAGACGATGAAAGGTCTTGCGTTCCCGACGTGAAAAAAATCATAAACGGTTGGTCCGCATGAATAAAAACTCACGTGTCCTTCTTTAATCGGGACGAATTTTTCTTTTTTTCGCGTGAGATCGTTGAACAGCTCAAGACTCAAAATTTTTCACTTTCCTTTTTAGAATTTTGAGATATTTTATCATCATAATTCGCAAGGAAACTCTCTTATTCACGGCTCGCTGTAATTTTCGATGCTCCTTTAAATTAAAAGATGAATCGCGAAAGAAAAAAATCGTAACGTTATCGAAAAATTTTTTTTTGTGAAATTTTATGAATGCTAAAAATTTTTATATTTTTGTAGTGGCAAAAAAATTTTTTTCCACTGTATAAACACACCGAAAAAATTTTGAAAAATTCCAATTGTAAACTCAGTCAGGTTTACAATTCATTTTTGTTGATGTGCGAAAAAATCTGTTTTTAACTTGAAAAACGCTGCAAATGCAAATCTGACGATGTCTTTTCAGACGGACTCAGTGTATTATTATACATGAAATGTAATTTATCTTCCGCAAAAAACGGAGGTCTTCCTGCGAGTTATGATAAAAATTTTTCAAACACTACATCGTTTTTTCGGTAAATGCTGTTGCCTTGGAGCGTAAACTGCAAAACTTGACTATTTTAAAAAAACATATAAAATATAAACATATTGGCGTTTTATTGGTGTCGTTGGTTCTGCCGGGCTGGTGGAATGGTAGACACACGGGACTTAAAATCCCGAGGGCGTAAAGTCCGTGAGGGTTCAAATCCCTCGTCCGGCACCATGAAAGCTAAAATATCGCGGGGTGGAGCAGTTTGGAAGCTCGTCGGGCTCATAACCCGAAGGTCAAAGGTTCAAATCCTTTCCCCGCCACCAGGGTGTTTACATTTTGAAAGGCGGTATAGCTCAGTTGGCTAGAGCACGCGGTTCATACCCGCGTTGTCCCCGGTTCGAATCCAGGTGCCGCCACCAAAGCTTTGAAAATCTTATAAAAATTTTTAAATAGAAACCAATCAAAGTCCTTGAAAATTCAAGGATTTTTTCATTTTTTTACAAAAATTTTATAAACTTTCGGAAAGTCTCGAAAGTGTATGAAAAAGTGTATGAAAGAGTATAATATAGACCTGTCCACTAATTCAGTCCGGGAGTTCCATGCTGGCACAGGCAAACCAACTGCCTAACGCAATTTTAAGCCTGATGCAGTAAAAAAATTCGGGCTTCCGCTTTACTGAAAAACGCAAAACAGAAGCCTAGGCAAAGAAAAATTTTTCACTCTTCTTCCCGTTGTTTCGTGAGATTTTCTTCAACCTCTGAAAGTTTTGCCCTTTCACCGAATAACAGGAGAGTGTCATCTGCCTGAAGGACTGTGCCGCCCTTTGGAATTAAAAATTTCGTTCCTCTGTTTACCAGCAGAATAGCAACGCCCTCAGGAAATCTTAACTCGCTCACCGTATGTCCGACAACAGCCGCGTCCGGCGTAATATCAACTTCGCGTGTCTCTTCAGTGCCGCTGCCGGGTGTTATGTCAAACGCTAACGGATAAGTCTTAGCTTCACGTACAACAGCGTCAAGTTTCAAGAGTTTTGCCGCGTCCGCAAGAGTTTTCCCCTGAAGCATAACCGAAGTCAGAACAACGAAGAAAATCAAATTGAACATGTATTTTGCCTGCGGATGCCCTTCAGTCAAAGGGTACGTCGCAAGAATGATTGGCACAGCTCCGCGCAGTCCCGTCCATGAAATAAATATTTTTTCACGGAAATTGAATCTGCTGAAAAAACTTCCGATGAAAACCGCCAGAGGTCTTGCAAAAAACATTAACGCAAATGAAATTAAAAGTCCAACATTTATAACGGAAAAATTTATTAATTCCCTCGGATTGACGAGAAGTCCCAAAACCAAAAACATTATTATCTGCATCAGCCACGCAAAACCTTCGTGAAATCTTTGCAGACTGTATTTATAAAGAAAATCTCCGCCGCCCATCACAATGCCGCAGATGTAAACAGCTAAATATCCGTTGCCGTAAACTGTTTCCGTAAGTCCGAATGTTGATAAGACTATGCAGATTCCCCACACAGGATACAAGGCTTCGTTTGAAACCTTCAGTCTTTGAATCATGTAACAGGCTCCGCCAGCCACCATTTGAACGACAAATTTTACCGCAAGCTCCGCAACAGGAACATCAGGAGTTTTCAGCCACGTCAGCGCAGTCAGCGTTAAAAACACCGCCATAGGGTCGTTGCTTCCCGACTCAAATTCAAGAAGAGGCTTTAATGCTCCCTGAAGTCCGACTTTCTGAGTTCTTAAAATAGAAAAGACCGCCGCTGCGTCCGTTGATGAAATAATCGCGCCAAGCAGAAAGGCATCTTTGTAATTAAACTGCGGGAGCATAGCAATCGGAATTGCCGCAAAAACTGAAGTCAGCAGAACTCCAAGCGTTGAAAGGACAACACCCTGAGTTACGATTGGCTTTATGTCAGCCCAGCGCGTTTGAAATCCGCCGGAAAACAGAATGAAAGCGAGAGCAAATGTTCCGACCTGATTGGCAGCTTCGGCATCGCTGAAATTCAATCCTCCCGGACCGTCAACTCCGGCGAGCATACCTATGGCAAGAAAGAGAATCAGAGCCGGGACTTTAAATTTTTCCGACAGCGTGCCTGCAACGAGGCTCATAAAAAACAAAAATCCTGCAACAAGAAAAGGATCTACTGTTTGAAGCAAAGAAATTTTTCCTCCGATTCTTAAATTTTTCTGAATTAAATCAGGTTTTGCATTAAAACGCAACAAAAATTTTTGTGATAAACTGAACTAAAATTTTAACTTTCGGAGATAATCTAAAAATAAAATGTCTATAAAAATTTTACTTGCAGATGACCACCCTCTGACACGTTCCGGAATTGCGGAATTTGTACGGCGCGAACCGACTTTTGAACTTGTTGCCGAAGCTGAGAACGGTGTTGAGGCTTGGAATTTAATTCAGAAACTTTCGCCTGATGTAGCGTTGCTCGACATCAGAATGCCGGAGATGGACGGCGTAACAGTTGCTCAGCATGTCAAGAGCAGCGAACTTCCGACAGCAGTCCTTATGCTGACTTCGTATGACGCTCAGCAGTATGTCATAGCATCGTTGCGTGCGGGCGCTCACGGTTTCGTTTTAAAGACTGTGAGTCCCAAAGAGCTGATTACCGCCATCAGCACGGTAGCAAAAGGCGGGCTTTATCTTGACCCGGAGGTGGCGTCAGTGATGGGTGATAAAGAATTTGTTCCCGAACAGCTTTCAGCACGTGAACGTGAAGTTTTGCTGCTGGCGGCGAAGGGACTTTCAAGCAAAGAGGTTGCACGTCAGCTTTTCATCAGCGAAAGAACGGTTCAGACTCATCTTGCTTCGATTTACGATAAACTCGGCTCGCGAAATAAAACTGAAGCTTTGTTGCTTGCGTTGAAATACGGGGTCGTAACACTTGAAGAGTTACTGGAAAATTAATATTTATGATTTCAAAATTCAAAAATTTTTTTGTAAGGCCAAGAGTTAATTTTCTGGCCTTTTTGTTATGCGCGTTGATTTTGCCTTCTGTTGCAGTTCTCCTCGTAGCCGTTGCCGGAATGATAAGTCAGGAACGCGCAATGGAAGCCGCCGTGAGTTCATATGTTCAGGATCTTGCCGAGAGCATGTCATATCATCTGAGTTCAGATTCAGACGTCTGGACTTTTTCAATGCTGAATGACTTCAATAAATTTCCGTTTTTTTCATGGGGACCTTCGATTCCCGGATGGGTTGCACTGATAGACAACGGAGGACGGGTTATTATAGCTTCGCCGGGAGCGATAAACATTGCCTCAATATGGCGCAGCGATCTTCCTGTCGGCAAAGCGGTAAAAATCGAAGACAAACAGGGTGCGCAATACACGCTTGCAGTTTATCCCGTCAAACGTTCGGGCGGAGGCTACGTTGTTGCGGCTGTCTCGTGGAAACAATTACTCGGCGGACTTATCGGAGTTGTTCGTGTGTGGCCTGTTTTGTTGGTGATAATCGCCCTAAGCAGTTTTTTTGCAATAAAATTATTATGGAGCAGACTTGTGAATCCATTGAAGGCTCTTATTGCTGAGATAGATAACATGAGTCTCGGACGCGATGTTCCGGAACAGCTTGAAAAAAACGCCGTGAAAGAAATTGAAAGTGTTCACAGCGCATTAAGACGTTTTGCGCAGGCTGCCGTTGAACGCGACAATCTACGAAACCGTTACGTCAGCGATGTCGTACAGGCTCAGGAACGTGAGCGTGTCGATATGGCGCGTGAGATTCACGACGGACCTTTGCAGGATATTACGGCTCTTGTTCAGCAGCTTCACATGGCTTTAGACGATGAAAACACCGGCGATACATCGAGAATAAAACTGACGGAGACTATCGCTAAGAGTGTTGTACGCGAACTCAGGGCAATGTGTGATGAGCTTGCGCCGCCGTGGATGGATCTCGGACTTGTTGAAGCTCTGACGGAACTCGCTGAAAGACTTTCGCAGGTCTATGACGTTCAGGTTTCTGCGGATTTTGATTTTTATGATGACGAACGCGAAATTGAAATCGACAACGAAAAATCTCTTTCATTATTGCGGATAGTCCAGGAGGCTGTATCGAATGCTGTGCGGCACGGTGAAGCAACGGAAATTCATATCCAGCTGAGAAAAGACAGCGAGAACAATATCACTCTCGAAATCAATGACAATGGATGCGGTTTTGAATCAGAGAAAATAAATCACGAAACTCTTCGCATCGAAGGTCATAGAGGTCTTGCAAGCATGACTGAACGAATTTCCTTGATGGGCGGAATTTTGAAAATAAACTCTTCGCCGGGCAAAGGCACGAACATAACGGCAACATTCAAAATTTAATTTTTGTATATTTATAAAACAGTGAGGATAAAAACTATGAAAACTGCGTTAATTACAGGTATCACAGGTCAGGACGGTTCATATCTTGCTGAATTTCTGCTTGACAAAGGCTATGAAGTTCACGGCATTCACCGCCGTTCTTCTATATCGAATATGGGACGTATCGTACATATTCTGGATAAGATTACTCTCCATGATGGAGATCTGATTGACAGCACATCTTTAATTCGCATTATCAATACTGTTCAGCCGGACGAAATTTACAATCTCGGCGCACAAAGTCATGTACAGGTCAGCTTCGATGTGCCGGAATATTCCGGTGATGTTGATGCTATCGGAACGCTTCGTGTGCTGGAGGCTGTGAGAATCCTCGGGCTTGAGAAAAAAACAAAGATTTATCAGGCAAGTACGAGTGAACTGTATGGAAAAGTTGAGGAAATTCCTCAGAAGGAAACGACACCGTTTCATCCTTACAGCCCTTATGCTGTGGCAAAACAGTATGCTTTCTGGATTACAAAGGAATACCGCGAAGCTTACGGAATGTTTGCTGTAAACGGAATTTTATTTAACCATGAAAGCGAGAGAAGAGGAGAAAATTTCGTTACAAGAAAAATCACACTTGCTGCGGGACGTATTGCGGAGGGTATGCAGGATCATCTTGAACTCGGCAACATGGACTCTCGCCGCGATTGGGGTTACGCTAAGGACTATGTGGAATGCATGTGGCTGATCATGCAACAGGATAAGCCGGAGGATTTTGTCATAGCTACGGGCATTCAGCATACTGTGCGTGATTTTGCCGAAAAAGCTTTCGCGGCTAACGGAATGACCATTCGCTGGGAGGGAACAGGACTGGAAGAGAAGGGTTATGATGTTGAAACCGGCAAGATGCTCGTTTGTGTCAGTCCGCGTTATTTTCGCCCTACCGACGTTAATAATCTCCTTGGCGATCCAACAAAGGCAAAAAACGTTCTTGGCTGGAATCCGCAGAAGACATCGTATGAAGAACTGATAAAAATAATGGCGAATCACGACCGTAAACTCGCTAAAACAGAAAAGGCACTGCAGGAGGTTATAGCTAAATAGCGTAATAATATAATTTGGTGTAAAATAGTGTTATGGGAAGTACATATAACACTACAGAAGCGGCAAAGTATTTAGGCTTTAAGGTGAAAACGCTCCAGAA
>CAJODX010000104.1 GCA_905233295.1 uncultured Synergistales bacterium
GTTTTTGTTTGAAGGACAGCCATGTTTGTAATAGCCTCCTGCACTGTCTGAGTGGCTTTGTTTGCAACGTCAGTAACGTTTGAAATAAATTCTGCGCAGTCCGTTGCCGCCTGTGCAGAGGTCATTGACGCCGCGGACATTTCCTGCGTTCCAGCATTGCTCTGTTCGAGTGAAGCCGAATTTGATTCCATTAATTTCACCGTGTCTGCAACATCTTTTCTGACTTTGTTCGCGCCGTTTAAATTTGCGCCGGCATCTTGGTGCATTGTCGCAGCCTTTTCAGTCGATGTGTTTGCGTTGTCGCGAATTTCGCTGATAGCTGTCCGCAGAGACAGGAACATTTCAGACAGAGCATCGCCAAGTTCTCCGAGTTCATCATGTCCATCATAATGAAAATCATTACGGACTATTGACATATCGCCGTCGCGTGCATTCGTTACGAGTTCAACAACACGCGCAAGAGGTTTGCGGATTGAACCGGCAATGAGGAACGCTATGCCTATACCGACTACAATAGCAGCCAGAGCCAGACTGATAAGAAGCAGCATTGATTTTCCGAGTGCCCCGTGCTGTCGCTGAGTAACAGTGATAACACCTTTAATGCCGCCCTCGTTCAATTTATCCGCGGTGTTGCTGAGTTCGAGAGTGTCGTTTAGGAAAGCCTGATATAACGGTGCAGTCTGCTTGTAGGCGTCGACCACGTCAGCAAAACTTGTTTTGAAAGTTTGAAAATCACCGCGAAGACTGTTTAATTTTTCTTTTACCTCAGGAACTTTTGATGTGTTGGCAAAGTCAATCACAAAATCGTTCAGCTTGCTTATCAAATCTATAACGCTGCTCAGAAGATTTACATCATCGTTCATCATGCCTTCCTGATAATACCACGCTATTGTGAGCAGACTCTTCATCATTTCCTCCGCGCCTTTTACACGGTCAACCTTGCGTGTAAGATCTGAAGCAAGATTGAGGATTGTATTGTCATCAGTTCCGGATTTAAGATCTTTCACGACTTCATTGATTTCATCATATGTCCGTTTATATTGAAGATCCACGATTTCTCTGAAATTTTTTTGAAGTATTCTTATGTCTTCATTGAGTTTTTTAACTGCGGCGGTTTTTGTTCGGATAATTTTGACGAGTTTGTCAAGATTTGAAACTCCGCTGCGCAAAATATTTTCCATTACTGAAGCCCCTGCAAGCGAATCCATTCTCGGGATTCTGGCATAGAGTTTATCAATGTCGCTGAGCTTTGCCTGTAATGTTGAGATATGTTCCTGAAGACTGGAAATTTCCTTTTCGTTTTCACTGTAATGCAGATCCCGAATGTCAGAGCGTATAGCTGATACTTCACTGTTTGCATCGTTCACCATATCCAGCGATTTCGCAACCTCCTGCAGGAACGCCATTTCACTTTGAACAGTGGAAATGCTTTGCCAGCTGAAAAAAACGGCAACGCCAAACAGCACAAGAACAACTCCAAACCCGACACCCAACTTTGCGGTGATTTTCAAGTTTCGTAACATTATTAGGTTAATCTCCCTTAAAAAAGATTTTTTTTCTCGGTATGTTTTACATATATCATAGCAAAAATATGTGCGAAAACGCAAACAGCCCCCATACCTCAAAAGGCACAGGGGCTGAAAAAAATTTTTTTTAGAATTTCTGAAAATTATTTTTTCGCCGGAAGAGCTTTGCGTCCTTTTACTGCTGTCCCGCCCTCGCCGATTTTAAACATTGAAAGCGAATCTCTTAAATCCTGAGCAAGCTGTGTCTGTTCATCGGAAATTTTCGCCGCGCGTTCAGCAACAACAGCAGTCTCGTCCATTGAAGTCTTTATGCCTTCAAGATGTTCAAGAATTTCAGTTGTTGACTTCGTAACGTTGTCAATGCCGGTCGCGATTTCACGGCTCGATGCAGCCTGTTCCTCTGCAACAGCCGCGATATTCTGAATACGGTCGTTTGCCTTGTCGATCTGGCTCATTGCTTCAGCAAGAGAATCTTTCGCACCGTTTGCCTTTTCAACAGTCTGAACAAGAAGAGTTGCTGTTTCATCACTTGCGGATTTTGTGTTTCTCGCACCGTCCTGAAGATCTCCCATTAAGCCGCGAACACTGTCAGCCGCGCGTCCTGACTCTTCGGCGAGTTTTCTTACGCTTTCAGCAACGACTGCGAATCCGCGTCCAGCTTCACCTGCACGTGCAGCTTCAATAGCAGCGTTCAATGCGAGTAAATTCGTCTGGTCAGCGATTGATGTAATGACACCGATGAACTCTCCGATTTTGTCAACGGAATCGACAAGTCCTTGAAGTTTTTCGCCGCTCTCGTCCGTTTTTGTCTGAAGGACAGCCATGTTTGCAATAGCCTCCTGCACTGTCTGAGTTGCTTTGTTTGCGACTTGAGTAACATTCGAGATAAATTCAGCGCAGTCCGTAGCCGCCTGAGCAGAGGTCATTGAAGCCGCTGACATTTCCTGAGTGCCTGCGTTGCTCTGTTCAAGTGAAGCCGAGTTCGATTCCATGAGTTTCACGGCATCGGCAACAGCTTTGCGGACACTGTTTGCGCCGTCAAGGTTGGCTTTTGCGTCTTCGTGCATCGTTGAAGCCTTCTCCGTTGAAGAATTTGCGTTGTCGCGAATCTCGCTGATAGCCGTACGTAACGAAATAAACATCTCGGACAGTGCGTCTCCGAGTTCTCCGAGTTCATCGTGTCCCTCGTAATGGAAATCATTGCGGACTATCGACATATCGCCGTCGCGTGCATTCGTTACGAGTTCAACAACTCTTGCCAGCGGTTTGCGTATTGACCCCGCGATGAAGAACGCCACGCCCAAGCCTACAACGATAGCCACAGCAGCAAGACCTATCAGCATTAATAATGCGCTGCCGAGTGCGTCATAGCTGTCCTGAGTGAAATTTGTTACGCGGGTAACGGCGGTTTTCATAATGCTCTCAGCGGCGGCTCTCAACTCGCGCCCGTCCTCAAGGAGACTTTCAAATAAGGGATCCGTTTCAGCATATGCTCTGAGAACATCGGCAAAAGCGGTTTTAAAAGTTGTAAACGCAGCTTGCCCCGATTGAAGTTTGTTTTTGACTTCTGGAAAACGTGCGGACTGAGCAAAATTATTCGCGGCGGTTTCAAGGTTGTTCAGCTGTGTTGAAACATCTTTCAGAGTTTTAAGGTCGCGGTACTGCATTCCCTCCTGATAATGCCACGCGGCAGTGAGCAGTCTCTCGCGAAGATTTTCAAGGGTTTTCAGTCGTTCATTGCTGGACGTAAGCTGTTTTACCATGTCGTCAGGACCTGTGGCATTATTTGCAAGCGTTTTGATTTCCTGTGCCGATGCCTGATACTGGAAATCTATTATATCACTGAGAATGCTGTGAATTGATAAAATACCCTCGTCAAGTTTTTTGACAGCATCTCTTTTTGTGCGAATCATCGAAACGACTTTGTCCAAAGCCGCGGAACTTTCACGGAGCGTTCGTTCGATTTCCGGCAGTGTAGACAGTGAAGTCAGACCGGGCTGTTCGGCGTAAAGTCTTTTTGCTCCGTCGAGTTCTCCAGTCAGCTGAGTAACATAGCCCTGCAGAGATTTAATGTCATTTTCGCTTTCTGAAAAACGAAGGTCGCGAATACCTGCGCGAATCCACGCAACGGTATCGTTCATATTGTTTGCGATGGTCATAGCCTTTACAACGTTCGAGACAAAGTCAATGTCTTTTTGAACGGTGGAAATGCTTTGCCAACTGAAGAAAACGGCAACGGCAAACAACAAAAGGACAACTCCGAAGCCGACTCCGAGCTTGGCGGTTATCTTCAGGTTTTTTAACATAATAAAAAAATCTCCTTTCAAAGTATTTTCACTTTGTTGGCGTAAATGATAGCAAAGTCGCTATATTAAAGCAAACAGCCCCTATACCTCAAAAGGCACAGGGGCTGTGAAAAAAATTTTTTTTAGAATTTCTGAAAATTATTTTTTC